>ONYN01000065.1 GCA_900322085.1 uncultured Eubacteriales bacterium
AAATCCTCGTTAATACACAAAGTATTGCCTGCGGTTTTGGCTTCATCTGGCGAAAAATCTGACTACGCAGTACGCACACGCGGAGATACGTCAGCAGGCTCTAAGAAAGGAATAGTGTACTTCTTGATATGAGTTCCAGACACAGATACGCAAAAACTGACTTTAAAACACGCATGGATGACTTTAAGCATCTGGGAATTCGCTTTTACTCCGGCGTCGCGATTCTATTGCTCGTGCTGACAGGCTCGTTGTATTATATTTTTATGGTAACCCTGTTGCCTATAGATGTGCATAATTCAATGCCCTACATGACGCCCGAGACCATAGCGCTCTCCATGCAGCCGGTAGTTTCACAAAGTCTTGCCGACCGCAGCTTTACCCTACAGGTTGACGGCAAGGAAACCAGCTTCCGCCTGGGCGATTACGAATTCACATCTTCGCCTTATCCTGACGGACACTCGGAAGAGGTGACATACAAGGACGAAAAAGGCAAAGAACAGACCAAGCTGATCACTACAAAGGGTAATTTATGCTTCAACGAGACTGCCGTCCACGATTTCATCTACAAACTGGCTAAGGAATACGGCACGCCCATGGTTGAGCCTAAAATCAAAATCAAGGACGACAAGATGACCGTATATAAAGGTACCGACGGTCTGGGGATTGATTACGAGCATCTCATGACAACCATCTCTCAGCGAATCATGGCGGACGACTACAGTCCCATTGCCACCAATGTAATCACACTCACGGCGCCCGAAGTCGATATTGACAAAATCTACAACGATGTAAGATGCGATGCGGCAAACGCCTATGTCACAGAAGACTCGGCGGGAAATCCGAAATTCACCGCCGACATCATCGGCAGGGACTTTGACCTGGAAGCCGCCAGAAGCATCATTCAGTCGCAGTCTGACAAGACCAAATGGGTGATAGATCTGACGCTCACATACCCTGATATCAGCCTCAAGCAGGTTCGTGCGCCTTACTGTCTCGATGTGTTGTCCACATGCACCACTTCCTACAAAGGCTCCTCCAAGGAGCGAAGCAACAACGTCGAACGCGCCGCCGACAACATTAACACCTACGGCGAATTCACCGACGGATACATCATGCAGCCCGGCGACGAATTTTCATTCAACGGAACAGTCGGCCAGCGAACCGAAAAGAACGGTTTTATGAAGGCTCCGGTGTATCTGTCCTCCGGTTCCACTGAGGACTACGGCGGAGGCATCTGTCAGGTGTCAACCACGCTGTACTGCGCGGCGCTGTACGCCAATCTACAGATCACCGAACGTCACAATCACATCTATGTCATTCACTACTGGCCCACCGAAGGATGTGACGCAACGGTGGACTGGGGACACCTCGATTTCAAATTCCGCAACAACAAGGATTATCCCATCAAAATCAAGCTCTCTTATGAAAACAAAAAGCTCACTGCCACCATTACCGGCACAGAGGACGGCATTACAGCAAAGCTTGAAAGCGAGGTAACCGAAACTGTCGCTTACAACGTCATTTACAGACGTCCCTCCGCCGATAACCCCGAGGGTAAGACGAGCGGCGGCGACAAGGGCAAGACAATCCGCGTATGGAAAAGAGTCTATGAAAACGGAAAGCTGATAGAAAAAAAGAAGGTTTCATTCGATCTCTATCAGCCCCTGACCAAGACAATTTATACAGCCAATCTGCCGGATGGCGCTGAATACAGCTAAACAAAAAAATAGACCCATGCTGCAAGGCTTTCCTCATGAACGCCGTACAGCATGGGTATTTTAATTGTTATGAATTTCTGACTACCTTTTTTTTGACTTCGATTCTGATATCGCTGCCCACAAACTGAATTCTGGTGTAGCTTCCCGAAAGGCGGGAAGAAATGCGGTCGTCATAGCGGGCTTTCAGTCCGTCAAGATTCAGGTTTGTGCTGATGATGGTAGGTCTGCGCCGGAGCAGACGTGTGTTGATGATGTCATAGAAAACCGCCGTGGTAAATTGCGTTATGAATTCCGTGCCTATATCGTCCAGAATCAGCAGATCGCAGGATTTGAGCAGTTCAAGGGTATATTGCTTATCCTCTCCCCTGCCGAAATGCTCGCTTTCGATGGTATTGAAAAAATTCTGCGCCGAACCGTAAACCACTCCGTACCCCTTGCTGATGACCTTGCCGGCTATCGCAAGCGACATGTGGGTCTTGCCAAGACCCACTCCGCCCTGAAAGAGCAGACTCGCTGACTGCCGTGTGAATGTATTGGCATACTCCCAGCAGTGACGCTTGACTTTTTCCATCATCTGACGCGGAGAAAGATTGGAATTGAGCGCCTTTTCGGGATAAAAATCAAGCGAAAAGCTCTGGAATGAACAAAGTTCCAGCGGTGTGGAACGGTTCAGCTCTTCATATGCGGTCTTGCGAAGTATCTCCTTGAAACATTCGCACATCTTGCCGTCCACAAATCCGGTGTCTCCGCAGCTGCGGCAGTGAAACTTCGGCTCGAGATAATCGTCCGGACAGCCGTGCTCCCGCAGTATTTCAAGCTGTCGCTGCTGCATGGCGAGATTGCGGTCGCGTATTTCGGCAACCGTTTCCGAAATATCCTTCTGACCGCTGAGCATCACCCGCGTAAGGCGGATGGACGTCTGGGCTATCTCCCTGTCCAGCTCTGCGTATTCCGGATTGGCGGCCATAAACACCTTGCGGCGCTCATCATTTTCATTGACTGCCTGACGGCGGTATGAATCCAGCAAAAATTTTGCCCTATCGTAGATTTCCCGTGAATATGCCATGACTGATACGCACCTTTCCCTTCCGGCGTTCCTTGGTTTAATCGTCGTAATTGTAATCTCCGCTGCTTGCGGCAGTTTCCTTCGCCCATTCCTCATCCAGAATTGCCTCGATATCCTCGGTGGCGTAGGTCTCGCCGTATCGCCCGCTCCTCTTGGAATCAACGGCGGAGGACGATTCTCCACGCGCCAGCCTTCTGGCTTCCATTGCCGCCCTGTTCTGCTCGTCGAGCTTGAGCGCGGAAGCCGCATCGGTAATTCCCTGCTCAAAATACCGCTTGATAATGCCGTTCATATAGCCGAAGCTTATCTTGCCGTTTTTATTGATGCATTTGTCATACGCATGGCGGATCAGTTCTATGTCGATATGCTGACTGTTTATCCACAGATCACAGTATTTCAGCTCACTGTCAGTCGCCTTGCGCTCGGGAATCTCCAGGGCGGATCGGACGGTATTCCACGCCTTCCGTTTGGCGGTCAGAGCGGATATCTTCTTTTCCGCTTTTTCAAAATTGTCTATTTCCTCGCCTGCCCAGCCGATTCCGGTGGCTTCTATGTATGACATGCTCGACTTGCCTATTGATTTGCAATACTGTGCCAGCATCGGCACCACCGTACAGGGAAGTCCGTGCCACTTGACCAGGGTGACAAAGCAGGTCACTTCGGTGTGCGTAAGCTGCTTGCCGAGCGTTGCCTCCACTGCGGTGAGCATGTTTTTCAGCTGTCCGTCCTCTGCCACGTAACGCATACATTCGTCGAACGGATAGCGGATTTTTTCCCTTGTAACGGATGCAGCCGGCGCTTTGACTCCGGCGGACTTTGCAAGCGCGTTATTGACCGAAGCCGTTGGAATCTCCGCCATCTGCCGTGTTCCGGCGACAGTGGTTTCCCGCTGATCAGAGCTGTCCGACTGTAATTGACCGCCGCTGCCAAGCAGCCCGCAATTAACCCAATAGTCAAGCGCATCCTGTGTATCGGAGGGCTTTTGGCCTATGGCAAAGGCAAGTTGATCAAGCGTGATTTCTTCACCGGCGTGACGCAGCATGTAGAGCAGCACCTTGAGCTGCGCGGCGCCCGCAAGCTTCATATGATCGTCCACCGCACAGGTTGGCACGGCAAAAACAGAATTCCACTTTCCCATATTGACAGAATAATCCAATGCTCCACTCATTCCTTTCAATCAGGAATAACATTATAACACATCATCCCCAAAATTGCAAATGTCCCGCAAAAAATACCCGTATTCCTGGTTTTTCTGAGAATACGGGTTTGATTTATTGCTCGGATGGGGCTGATTCCGGGACTGTACCGGGCATTTTCTGAGCGGACACAGGCATCATTCCGTTGCGGTAATAAAAATAGACGCGTCTGATAATGCTCTGATATTCCACTGCGCTGAGTTCAACATCGTCAAGAAACTTGAATTTGCCGTCTTTCTTTTTGTACTTCCACCGGCCGAGCAGAAGCCTGACGTCATTGCCGTCGGTAACGACAAACAAATGATATCCCGCGTTTTCCATCTCGTTGAGGGTAACGTCAAAACGGTAGTCCTCATCCGTGTCCGGCTTGTCGGAATAGCGGAAGGGAAATCTGAGCCGTCTGATTCGTTTAAAAAGCTTCTTGCCATTCATTGCATAAAGTTTTCGGCTTACCTTGGGTCGGACAAATGCCGAGCTCCTGTCGTCAAAAAGTGACGGAAGGTCTGAATTGAGCGTTGTAGTACGCAGCTTGCAAGGATATAGCTTTCCGTTCATGTAGATATACATAAGACCGTTAATAAATCCGTTGGATTCCCATTCTCCGACCCTCTCTATCAAAAAAGCAAAT
>ONYN01000175.1 GCA_900322085.1 uncultured Eubacteriales bacterium
CACTTATTTTCAAGTGGCTTTTGTTTTTCTTTTTTAAAAAAAGGAATTGTTGATTGATGGCAAAATACGCTGTGATTAAGCAAAATTACGAGTTTCGACGGGCTTACAACAGGGGAAGAAGCTTCGTTTCACCTTATCTTATAACGTATTGCTTTAAAAAGCGTTATGGAGGTATAAAAATAGGCATTACGTCCGGCAAAAAGATTGGCAAGGCTGTGGCCAGAAATCGCTGCCGGCGTGTGATACGTGAAGCATTTCGTTCCATTTATCCCGAGCTTCACGGCAGCTGGGATATTGTTTTTGTTGCGCGCACGGCAACCGTTTATAAGAAAAGCACCGATATCGCTGTCATTATGCGCAAGCAGCTCAGAGAGGCGGGATTGCTCCATTGAAGCGTCTGTTGCTTTGGATGATCAGATTCTATCAAAGGAATATTTCTTCAAAAACGCCCCCAAAATGCCGCTTTTATCCGACCTGTTCCCAGTACACCTATACGGCCATAGAGCGTTTTGGCGCGGTCAGAGGTACTTTAATGGGAATGTGGAGAATTCTAAAGTGCAACCCCTTACATCCGGGGGGATATGATCCGGTGCCTGAAAAGAAGGAAAAAAGAAAAACAGAAAAAAATCAGCAGATTGAATGACTGCTATGAAGTTTTTTATTATTATAGCAATATTAATTTATTATTTTTAATTTTTTAAAACTGAATAAAAAGTCTACAGCATATTTTCTTTCTGCTTTGAAATATTTTATTTCATTGAATTATTCAATGAAAAATTCATTTATCCGAACGGAGGAATTTTTCAAAAGATGGATGCTTTATTTAACTTTATAGGCTCCATTTTCGGATATGTGTTGGGCTTTTTCAACGATGTATCCGGAAATTTTGGTGTTTCCATCATTTTATTCACTTTATTTACCAGATTATTGCTGTTTCCGCTCACCATTAATCAGCAAAAGAGCATGGCTGGTATGCAGAGATTGCAGCCGAAAATGAAGGAGCTGCAGGAGAGATACGGCAACGACAAGAATAAATACAACGAAGAAGTTGCCAAGCTCTATCAGAAAGAAGGCCAGAGTCCTGCCGGCGGCTGTCTGCCTATGCTCATACAGCTTCCGATTTTCTACGGACTTTACCGCGCCATTTGTATGCCGCTTACCTGTACGCTTCATCTTGATCTTACGGACGCAACGCTTGCTTCGGCGATAGACCGTGTGAAATCACTTAGCGATGTTTACACTTCTACTTCCAGTGCTTATTATTCTCAGATCAATGTGATTGAGGCTGTGAGAAATATCGGCGGTGACTATGCGGCTTATGGCTTTACACAGCTTGAAAGAGATGCTTTGGAACCCATTTATGCTCTTAGCCAGCAGTTCAATTTTTTGGGCATTGATCTGCTTTCTATTGCGAAATTCTGGAACCCGGCGATTATTCTTACATTTGTCGTTTTTGCCGCCAGTGCAGGAGGCATGATGCTGACAAACAAGCTCAACGGCAATGTCAACCAGACCCAGATGAACGGCTGCAGCCCGAATATGATGGGCATTGGCATGGGCGTTATGTCAGCGTCGATTTCACTTTCGGTTCCCTCTGCTATGGCTCTTTACTGGACATGCAGCAGCCTGATTGCTCCCGCACAGAGCTGGGTGGTAAATAAATATTACAATGCGGCCATTCTGAATGCCAAGGCTGAAGCACGTCGGCTCGCAAAAATTAAGCTGGAAGAGGAAAGTGTTGTTTCATCGACCTATTCCGCAAAGGGCATAAAGAAGTTTGCGCCCATTTATTCGGTGCCGCAGACGTCTGATTCGGACACCGCCGACGCCGATCAGAAATCCGTATCAGACGATGCATCACCGCAGGAAGGTAATTGGCAGAATGCCAAAAAGAAAAACAGCTCATCCAAGAAGAAAAAGGGCGGCAGCAACAAAAGCCGCGGAAAACAGTCTTCGTCAGATTATCAGGGAAAAAAGAAAAAATAATCCAATTGAAAGGACGTTTCTGAAATGAAGGAAATAATTGTTACCGGCGCAACGGTAGAAGAGGCCATCGCAAACGGCTGTGAGCAGCTTGGAATTGATGAGGAAAGCGCCGAATACGAAGTGATTGAACAGCCTCAGCAGAAGATTCTCGGTATCTTTGGAGGTTCGCCCGCCAAGGTAAGAGTATATGTCAAGGAAACTCCCGCTTCTGTAGCCATTGGTTACCTTACCGATATTCTTACCAATATGGGTGTGAAGGATCTTGAGATAACCGAAGAGGTCAACGATGAACGCACAATTCTCAATATCAACGGAAATGACGATGATCTGGGAGTTGTAATAGGGCATAGGGGAGACACGCTGACAGCACTGCAATATCTGGTCAGCCTTTCGGCAAATAATTTCTGTGACGGGTACTTTAAGGTTTCCCTGAATGTTAAGAATTTCAGAGAAAAAAGAGAAAAGACGCTGGAAACGGTGGCTTCCAAAACCGCTTACAAAGCTGTCAAGCTTCAGAAAAATATTGCTCTCGAACCCATGAGCCCTTATGAGAGAAGCATTATTCATACCGCTGTTCAGGCAATTGACGGTGTGACAAGCTGGTCGGTCGGAGAAAACGAGAGACGTCATGTAGTGATTGGTCCGGAGGGTCTTGATGAGGGAAGCGACGGCATTCCCGCAAAGTATGCCAAACTCAACAATAACCGCAGAGACCGTGGCCGTGGAAGTTATGGCAAAGGCGGCTACAATCGCGGCGGCAGGGGCGATTACAATCGCGGGGGACGCGGAGGCTACAGCAAGGGAGGCTACAGCCGCGGCGGCAGAAGCGGATACCGCGACAGAAACGGCAATTCCAGGAACTATTCCACAAGTGACCGTGTTCAGACAGCTCCCAAGAGCGATTACGAAGGAAGTTTTACCTACGGTAAAATTGATTTCGGCAGTGACGAATAAACAAATTCAGATACGCAAAACGGCTTCGGTTGAAGAAAAATTCTTTGACCGAAGCCGTTTTTATTTGTTTCACGTGAAACATTATATTTAAGTTACTGTTTTATAATTGTTTCACGTGAAACATAGCAAAAATAATTCATCAATAATCCTCTCAAAATAGATTGCATTTATTTGAATATATGGTATAATAAATAGCGACACATCAATAAAGGAATGAATGAAATGAGTGATACGATAGCCGCAATCTCTACGCCGCAGGCGGCGGGAGGAATAGGAATAGTCCGAATTTCGGGCAAAAATGCAACTCAGATAGCTGACCGCATTTTTTATGCGGCAGACGGAAAATCGCTGATACAATCAGGCGGGTACGTCGCACATTATGGTTATGTACACAATAAAGAAAAAAAAATAGACGAGGCAATTGCACTTGTATTCAGAAGTCCGAAGAGCTATACAGGTGAAGATGTCGTAGAGCTTTCATGCCACGGTGGGCTTTACATAATCAGAAGCGTACTCAGGGCAGCTTTGCAAAACGGCGCAAGAATGGCGGAAGCCGGCGAATTTACACGCAGAGCCTTTGAAAACGGAAAGCTGTCCCTTACGCAAGCCGAAGCCGTGATGGATATTATTTCCGCACAGGGCGAGCAGGCGGCAAGAGCTGCTTTGAGCGCCAGAGAGGGAAGACTTGCTCGCAAAATTGAAGAATTGAAAGAGAAAATCACCGGATATGCGGCACATCTTGCGGCATGGGCTGATTATCCCGAAGAGGATCTTATTCCTATAGATAAAGATGCATTGTCCCATAATCTTGGCGACTGTATCACACGTCTTGAAAGAATGATTGCACAGGGGGACGCCGGAAAGGTGATACGAGATGGCGTTGACACGGTCATTGTAGGCAAGCCAAATGTGGGAAAGTCTACTTTGATGAATTGTCTTGCGGGGTGTGAGAGAAGTATTGTCACACATATTGCCGGTACAACAAGGGATATTGTGGAAGAAAAAGTCGTTCTTGGAGATATTATACTCAAATTGGCTGACACGGCAGGGATTCACGATACAAGCGACCCCGTGGAGAGTATTGGCGTCGAGCGTGCTATCGAACGAATGAACCATGCGGGACTTGTGATGGCTGTATTTGATAATTCAATGCCGCTGGACGAAAGAGACCGAAATTTGATGCAAAATTTAAAAAATCGGCCTTGTGTCGCTGTAATCAATAAGACAGATATGGAAAATCGGCTGGATGTTGACTATATCAGCAGCAACGTGAAGTCCGTCGTGTATATTTCAGCGAAAAATGAAAACGGCATGGATGCTCTCTCCGACGCCATTTCAAAAGTACTTGGTGTGGCGGATCTGAATCCAGCCGACGGTATTCTTTCGGGTGAAAGACAGCTAAACTGTTGCAGAAATTGTTTGGACATGTTGAAAGAGGCGAAAAATGCACTGGACACGGGAATGACACTGGATGCGGTAAATGTATCTTTGGACTGTGCGGTCAATTACCTGCTTGAATTGACAGGGGAGAGGGCAACGGATGTTGTGACAGAGGCCGTATTTCATAGATTTTGCGTTGGAAAGTAAATTTAAAATAATAGGGGAAATAACATGGAATTCAATGCCGGAAATTATGATGTTGCTGTTATTGGAGCCGGTCATGCGGGGACGGAGGCTGCTCTGGCGTCCGCAAGGCTAGGTTGCAGCACAATTATTTTTACTATCAATATGGATGCGGTTGGAAATCTGCCTTGCAATCCTTCTATCGGAGGAACAGCGAAAGGTCATCTTGTCCGTGAGGTGGATGCTTTGGGCGGTGAAATGGGAAAAGCTGCTGACGATACATTCATTCAAAGCCGTATGTTAAATAGGGGAAAGGGACCTGCCGTCCACAGCCTTCGAGCGCAGATTGACAGAAGAAAATATTCAGCCAGAATTAAGCATACTCTTGAATTACAGAAAAATCTTGATCTGAAACAGGCTGAAATTATCGAAATCCGACGTGGCATTGACGATTATCGTTGGAGTGTTGTCACCAAAATGGGCGCTGTCTATGGTGCAAAGTGCGTTATTATTGCCACTGGTACCTATCTTGGCGGTCGAATTTATGTTGGTGACGTCAGTTTTGAAGGTGGTCCGGACGGAATGTTTGCTGCCACTTCACTTGGAAGATGCTTAAGGGAGCTTGGATTGCCTTGTAGAAGGTTTAAAACAGGTACTCCTGCCAGAATTCACAGAAATTCAATTGATTTCTCAGGTCTCGAGGTACAGGAAGGCGATGAAGAAATTACGCCTTTTTCCTATGATACGCTTGATAACCCTGATTACAAGCTCGAAAACAAGGTAGTTTGTCATGTTACCTGGACAAATGAAAAAACAAAAAAGATAATTCTTGATAATATCCATAGATCGCCTCTTTATAGCGGTAAGATTGACGGAGTGGGACCAAGATATTGCCCAAGCATTGAGGACAAAATTGTCAGGTTTTCCGAAAAAGAGCGTCATCAACTCTTTATTGAGCCTTGCGGACTTGATACAGAGGAAATGTACCTTCAGGGTGCCTCTTCTTCTTTTCCTGAAGATGTTCAGATATCTCTTTATCAATCCATTGGCGGACTGGAAAATGTTAAAATTATGCGTACAGCCTATGCAATTGAGTATGATTGCGTCGATCCGCTGGCATTGCGCGCTACACTTGAATTTAAGGATTACCCTGGATTATTTGGCGCAGGACAGTTTAATGGCAGTTCCGGTTATGAAGAAGCGGCTGCACAGGGCATTGTCGCCGGAATCAATGCGGCACTCGCGGTTCAAGGCAGAGAACCGCTTATTTTAGAGCGTTCTGGAAGTTACATAGGCACATTAATTGATGATTTGGTTACCAAAGGAGTGTCAGATCCCTATAGAATGATGACTTCACGCTCGGAATACAGGCTAATTCTTCGGCAGGATAATGCTGATGAAAGATTGATGCCTATAGGTTATAAAATAGGGCTTATTTCTGATGACAGGTACCAAAGATTTCTCAGTAGAGTTGACTGGAAGCGAAAGGAATTCAATAGAGCAAAGGAGACAGCAATTCCGCCGTCAGATGAATTGAATTCAATACTTGTTTCACGTGAAACATCTCCGATAAACAACCCTGTCAGGTTAATTGAATTGATAAAACGACCGGAACTCAATTACGATGTTCTCAAGTCAGTGGATACCACAAGACCTGCGCTTCCAAAATATATTTTTGACCAGGTTGAGGTTGAGATTAAATATGAAGGATACATCAAGCGCCAGCAGGCAATGATTGACGAATCTCACCGTCTTGAATGTAAAAAACTTCCGATGGACGTCAATTACGAGAAAATTACGGGTCTGAGACTCGAAGCGATAGAAAAGCTGAATAAGATTCGCCCGGATAGTATCGGACAAGCCTCCAGAATTTCGGGAGTCAGCCCTGCTGATATATCTGTATTGCTTATCTGGCTTGCAAAGCAATCGAATTTCTGACGTAAGGGGGTAAGTGAATGATTGATTACGATCAAATGTATCAAAAGGCACTGAATTACAATGTTGATTTGACAACAGAACAATTGGATCAACTGGATATTTACGCCAATATGCTGGTGGAATGGAACAAAAACATTAATCTGACTGGTATAACCGACAGTGAAGGCATAATGATTCGTCATTTTGAGGACAGCATTGCAATGCTCCATTACGTGAATATTCCACAGAACAGTACAGTGATTGATGTGGGTACCGGAGCGGGTTTTCCTGGCATGGTGTTGAAAATTGTTCGTCCCGACCTGCAAATTACTCTTCTGGACAGCCTGAATAAGAGAATTCATTTTCTTGAGTCTGTTGCTGATGAAATCAAGCTGAAGGTCAATACAATCCATCTTCGTGCCGAAGAAGGAGGAAAAATGCCTGCGCTTCGGGAAAAATTCGACATATCCTGCGCAAGAGCGGTGTCAAATCTCAGAATACTCTCGGAATATTGTATTCCTTATGTAAAAACGGGCGGTAAATTTATTTCTCTGAAAGGGCCAGATATAGCTGATGAGCTGAATTCAGCACGCCCGGGGATAGGTACATTGGGCGGAAAGGTTGCGGCTTTGAGCGAATACTGCATTTCGGACGGAAGTCAAAGAACTTTGCTTGTAATAGATAAGGTAAAACCGACTCCTGAGCAATTTCCAAGGGTTTCAGCTAAAATTAATAAGAAGCCTCTTTGATAATGTTGATTGAATTCAACAATTGTTTAACAATTGTTGAAAACTACATGTTTCACGTGAAACATGTAAATAATGAGAAAGGCAAAACTGACCCTAATTTACATAAATTTAATGAAATAAAGGTAAAAAAGGATTGTAATTCAAGCAGTATATGATATAATTTAATATAGATTCTTACATCAGATTGAATTCAAAAATAAAGAAAGGTGCTTAATAAATGGGTAAAATTATTGCTGTTACCAACCAGAAAGGCGGAGTCGGCAAGACCACCACTGCCGTCAATCTTGCGTCCGCTCTTGGTACAATGAATAAAAAAGTGCTGTTGGTAGACATAGACCCTCAGGGAAATGCAACTTCGGGACTCGGAGTAGGCAAGCAGGACAACGATCAGACTTCTTACAAGGTGATGCTGGGTGAAATGACGGCGGATAACGCTGCTGTCAAGACAGAATTTAAAAACGTCTCCATTGTTCCCTCTGATATCAGGATGGCCGGAGTGGACTTAGAAATATCAGAGCTTGAAAACCGAGAGGCAATCCTAAAAAAAGGATTGGCTGCTGCGCGTGAGGCATATGATTATGTGCTGATTGACTGTCCTCCGTCGCTTAATCTCATCACCATTAACGCATTGAATGCCGCCGACAGCGTTCTTGTACCGATTCAATGCGAATATTACGCGCTGGAAGGTCTGGCACAGCTTACAAATACCGTTTCCAGAATCAAGCGGACATTAAATTCTCATCTGGAAATAGAGGGAGTATTATTTACCATGTATGACGGACGTCTCAACCTCACACAGGAGGTTGCAGAGCAGGTGAAAAAGTATTTTCCGAAGCAAGTATTTAAGGCGGTGATTCCTCGCACAGTAAGGCTCTCGGAGGCACCAAGCTACGGTCAGCCAATTAATTATTTTGACAAAAAATCAAAAGGTTCCGAGGCATACGATAAGCTTGCAAAGGAAATTATTAAGAATAATAAGAGATAACCGACGATTATCTCATTTAAATGATTTGAATGGAGGAAAAAATATGGCAGTCAGAAAGGGCGGTCTTGGCAAAGGATTGGATTCGCTTTTTATGGATAATACAACCGAGGAAAGCGACAGCGCCCGTACACTCAGGATATCTGAGCTTGAGCCGAACCGGGATCAGCCCAGAAAGGAATTTGATCCTGCCGCGCTTGCGGAATTGGCGGATTCTATAGCCGCGGTGGGAGTGATCCAGCCGTTGATCGTCCGTCCGATTGTTGGCGGAGGATATCAAATCGTCGCTGGTGAAAGACGCTGGAGAGCAGCACAGAGCGCCGGACTCACTGAAGTTCCTGTTGTCATACGCGAATTGAGCGATAAAGAAGTTGACGAGATTGCTCTGATTGAAAATTTGCAGCGGGAAGACCTTAATCCAGTGGAAGAAGCCGAAGGATACCGTCATTTGATGAATGAATATGGCATGACACAGGAGCAGGTGGCAGGCCGTGTAGGTAAATCGCGCCCCAGTGTAGCCAATGCCGTTCGTTTGCTCGAACTTCCCGATTCAGTGCTTGGCATGTTGACAGCCGGAGATCTTACGGTAGGTCATGTGCGACCTTTACTTGGACTTCACGATGAGGAATCTATGGTTAAGATCGCGTGTCAGGCCGTAAAGAAAAAGCTGACGGTTCGCGACGTTGAGAAGCAAGTTAAAAAGGAAAAAGGTGAGTCGAACGCTTCCAAAAAGGTTCAACCGGAGCGAGACAATTATTTTGATGAGGTGGAAATTGCACTTTCCATGACACTGGGAAGAAAGGTCAAAGTAGTGGGAACATCTGAAAAAGGAACTCTGGAAGTTGATTTCTTCTCAAATGACGATCTCGCCGAGCTTGCTAACCGACTTGGCGGCAACAGAAGCGAATAATGTGCAATTGAAATATTGAATAACAGCTGCCTTGAACGAGTTGTGAAAGGCAGCTGTTTTAACAGATACTCTGTTTATAAAAATAAAATGAATACCAACATGTGAATAAAGAAAAGTGAGGCGAAAGGTAAGAATGAATATAAAAAAGTTGAAAACTATACGTTTAAAGTTGACAGCAGTTGTCATGTTTTTAACAGTATTAACAGTCGGCTGTGGAAAATCTGACATTAAAAAGACTGTAAATGACAATCATCCGTCTCAAACTGAAGAGTTTTCCACAAAGTTTTTCACTGAGTGTAATCTTCCTTATCAAAAAATTACGCAGGCAGACGTACAAAATACGCCCGATGAATACTTATTTTATATCAACAAAGGAATTGTCTATCATACGCTGAATGATTATAATGTAGTGATCGTTAACAGAGATGACCTGAATGAGGGAGAAGGGAAGAGGGAGACAGAATACAACGGTGAGTTATTTCAATTATTTGAAGATGACAACGTTGATATGTTAAAAATTTCAGCGTCAGGTGATTATGCACTGTTAGCCCTTCCTTCAGCTGTTCCGGATTGGGAGAACAATACCGTTATTGTTTCGTTTATGCAGTACTCCAAGCAATATAAACAAGAAAAAAGAGACGGATAAAATAATATAAAAGTTTCATAATGATACTTTATATTATTACAGTGAACTACTTGACATAGACAGTGCTTTCATTTATAATATCAGGTATGGCCTATGTATTTGTATTGTCTACTAACAGATTTTTGTTTGAAGGGAGAAGGCTTCATGAACGATGCTGACAGTTCACCGCGAGAATCAATGATGTTTCAATATATGAATGAATCGGGAGGTAGCAGCTTATGAATCTGTACCTCTGCATTTTACTCATTATTATGATTACATTCATTGCGTCATTTTTGCATCTGAGTGAAGCGGCTATCATTTCTGCCAATTTCAGCAGAATTAAACAGCTTGAAGAGGACGGAGATAAAAAGGCAGCTTCACTTGCCAGGCTGCGTTCAAATTACAAGCCGTTATTCAGCGCGACAGTCAGAACAATGATCACATTTTGTACATTTGCATTGTCGGTACTGTCGCTGCATGATCTGGTTCCGCGTGCGTATCAATGGATTCTTGGATGGTTCGGGTTGAATGAGTCTCCGACAAAATGGATGGCTCTTTTAAGCACCGCATTCATTGTACTGTCCTTCTACATTGTCTGTGGAAAGATTATCCCGCGCAAAGTTGGAATTCATCGCTGTGAAACGATTGCCTACTCTGTTACCGGTATCATTATGGTGTTGATCCGATTGATCTATCCTTACACTGTTGTGCTTCTGTCAATCAGCAATTTTGCCGCCAAGCTTTTTGGAATTCCGGCTCACGTCGACGAAAAACTCGCCACAGAGGACGAGATTTTGATGATGGTCGATGCCAGCGGTGAAAAAGGTGTCATTGAAGAGTCGGAAGCCGATATGATTGCCAATATTTTTGAGTTCGGCGATACCACTGCCAGTGAGGCAATGACGCACCGCACTGATGTCGAAGCGCTTGAATACACATCAACGGTGCGTGAAGCGGTTGATTTTGCGCTGGAAAACGGTTTTTCCAGAATACCGGTTTACAAAGATGATCTTGACAACATTCAGGGCGTTCTGTATGTTAAAGACTTACTAAGGTTTGTAGGCAATACCGAAAACTGCGATACTCCGATTTACAAGCTGATGCGGCCAGCCTGCTATATTCCTGAAACCAAAAGGCTCAGCGAACTTTTCGGAGAGATGACCGAGACGAAGGTTCAGATGGCTGTGGTTGTCGATGAATACGGTGGCACGTCAGGGATCATTACAATGGAGGATCTGATTGAATCCATTCTCGGCAACATTCAGGATGAGTTTGACAATGAAGATGAAGAAATCAGCCGTGTCAATGAAAATACATTCACCATTGACGGTACAACGTCGATTTATGAAGTATCCGATTTGCTTGATGTCGAATTGCCTGAGGGTGACTACGACACTCTTGCGGGATATATCGTCAGTACTCTCGGTCGAATTCCCACCCAGAACGAGCATCCAACGGTGACTTTTGAAAACGTTGAGTTTACTGTGGAACAGGTTTCCGACAGAAGAATTGCCAAGGTGCGTGTCATTAAAAACTCTCCCGAAAAAACAGAGGAGATTTCTGAAAGAACAGATTCACATTCCGATGAATTATTGAATGAAAAATAAATAAAAAAATTCCAATGAGTAAAGATATTAATTTTTATAACAAAGTGTATAATATCGTTAGATACATTCCGCGGGGGAAGGTAGCCACATACGGGCAGATTTCGGCGCTTTGCGGTGCTCCCAGAGCAGCGCGTGTAGTAGGCAGCGCACTTCACCGAAATCCTGAGCCAATA
>ONYN01000043.1 GCA_900322085.1 uncultured Eubacteriales bacterium
AAGACCACAAGTCTGGTGGTGCTTATCGGAATTACGGAAGTGCTTAAAGTCGGCAAGCAGATCATTGACGTTAACCGCTTTGCCTATCCCACCGCTTCCCTGTGGGTCTACGGAGCAGTGTTTATACTTTACTTTCTTGCCTGCTGGCCGATTTCGGTGCTGGCAAAATATTGGGAGAAACGCTGGAGATGACCGAACATGGCAATGACAGACGAAAACAACATTATGCTCGAAGTGACGGGCTTAAAAAAGCGTTTTGGCGATGACGTCGTACTTGACGGAGTAGACCTCAATGTCCGCAGGGGCGAAGTCACGGTAATCCTGGGTTCATCAGGCTGCGGAAAGTCCACTTTGCTCCGGTGCATCAACGGACTGGAAGCCTCCGACAGCGGCACCATTCGCATTGACGGCGAGGAAGTCATCCCCGGCGCGAAAAATCTGCCCCGGCTGCGGCAGAAAATCGGCATGGTATTTCAGAGCTACGACCTCTTCCCTCACAAAAACATTCTCGACAACATCACGCTGGCTCCCATAAAGGTGCAGAAACGCAGCCGTGAGAACGCACAGGCACAGGCCGAGCAGCTTCTCAGCAGAGTGGGCTTGTGGGAAAAGCGCAAGGCTTATCCGAGGGAACTTTCCGGAGGACAAAAGCAGCGTGTCGCAATCGTGCGGGCGTTGTGCATGAATCCCGAAATCATGCTTTTTGACGAGGTGACAGCCGCACTTGACCCCGAAATGGTGCGCGAGGTGCTGGACGTCATGCTTGAACTGGCACGGGGCGGCATGACCATGCTCATCGTAACCCACGAAATGCAGTTTGCGCGGGCGGTCGCCGACAGAATCGTCTTTCTGGACGGGGGCAAGGTTCTGGAAAACCTCCCCGCCGAAGAATTCTTTGCCAATCCCGCCTCACAGCGCGCAAAGGATTTTTTGCAGACATTTGAATTCAAGAAAAAATAGATGCTTCATGTTACGATTCCATTATAAATGATACTATAACAGAAAGGATTTTTTGATATGAAAAACAATCATCTCATCAGTAAAATAGCAGCCCTTTCACTTTCCGCACTTCTGACTGTCGGATCGTTTACCGCATGCTCCGATTCCGGCTCCGCATCGGTTGATTCTGACGGCGGAAACGCAGGCGACAATTCAAACGCCACCTACCGCACTGTTGAGCAGATCAAGGAGAGCGGAAAGATCGTCATCGGCGTATTCAGCGACAAAGCGCCCTTCGGCTACGTTGACGAAAACGGCAACTATCAGGGCTATGACGTCTACTTCGCAGAGCGCATAGGCAAGGATCTCGGCGTGGACATCGAGTATGTTTCCACTGATCCCGCCAGCCGTGTGGAATATGCCGCTACAGGCAAAGTGGACATTGTGCTTGCCAACTTCACTGTCACCGAGGAACGCGCGGAGAAGGTCGACTTCGCGCTGCCCTATATGAAGGTGAAGCTCGGTGTTGTGTCTCCTGACAGCGCGGTTGTCAGAAGTATTGACGATCTCAAGGACAAGACGCTGATTGTGGTAAAAGGCACGACGGCAGAAACCTATTTTGAAAAGAACGAACCCGATGTACAGCTTCAGAAGTACGACGAATATGCCGACGCTTACAACGCACTGCTTCAGGGCAGAGGCGACGCCTTCTCCACCGATAACACGGAAGTTCTGGCATGGGCGATTGTCAACCCCGGATACACCGTGGGCATTGATGCACTCGGCAGCGCCGACACCATTGCCCCCGCTGTTCAGAAGGGCAACTCTTCCCTGCTCAACTGGCTCAACGACGAAATCAAATCGCTTGGTGAGGAAAACTTCTTCCATGCCGATTATGAGGCGACGCTCGCTTCGGTTTACGGCTCGGCGGCCAATCCCGACAATCTCGTTGTGGAAGGCGGCGTGGTTGACTGATACAATGATTGCAGTCAATTGCTCCCCATTGAAAAATTGAAAAGATGATATAACAAAAGCGCACCGTTCATACAGTCAATCGGCTTGAACGGTGCGCTTTTGTTATTGAATTGTCTTGAGATACAGTTTCTTACGCTTTTTCCAGCCGGTATTTTCTTAACAGCCAGAGACCCGAGGCAGTCAGCGTGATGGCAGACATCAACATGGAAATGAACGCCATCCGTGTGTCCGAGTCGCTTTCGCCGGTTCCCGGAGAGCCGACATTCCTGCCGGAGCCTTCGACCCACTCTGCTTAAAGAATCACGTCGCTGCCGTGAATCACCAGATTGGCGCCAATGTCATAATGCGTGCCGGAGCCGTCCTTCTCGGTGTTCCAGCCGCGGAAGGTGCAGCCGGTTTTTTCAAGCGTGTTTCTTCCCTCAACCGTGACTGCGTCATTGTCGGAATACTGATGATAATCCGTCGGGGCTGTACCTCCCGTGTTGCCGTTTCCGTCGTAAGTCACCTTGTAAATACGCTCCCAAACCGCCGTCAGCGAAATGCTGTCGGTCAGGCTTGGAATTACGTCATTGGGATTCCAGAATTTATGCTTCTGCCAGTAATCCGAAAGCGTTCCGCCGCCTGAACGCGGCATAGCTGTCGGCGCAGGCTGAATCGTGTCTACCGACGCAACATTCCAGCCGACAAAGCGGTAGCCGCTTCTCTTGAAGTCAGTCCAGCCGTCGTTTGGTCGTACGGTGTAATCGCCGCCTGCGGTAAATGTATCTACACGCTCATTCATCAGCGAGGGATCGTCTGCCTGAGCAGGATCGACTCCGCTGGAGTATTTTATTCTGACAGATTCGTCTGGAATTACAGTTGCCCACACAGGATAAAGCACAGTGTCTTTCCCGATATTGAATTTTTCATTCGCCGCATACTGGACTTCTGAGACATCGGGAATCTCGTTCCACCCCAGGAAAACGTCATTTTCTCTCGCAAGAGTATGGTTTCCCTTCACAGTAACCTCTTGATGGTAAGAATACAGTGTTTCATCGGTGGGCGGTTCTCCTGTTACTTTTGTATCACTGTCCGAACCCTTCCGGTAGGTCACAGTGTAGTGGTCTGCCTTCCATACCGCATACACGGTAATATCGGCATTTTCAAATGTAACTTCGTCAATCACCTTGCTTTCGTCGTTATCCTTAAAGAGCGACCAGCCTTTGAATGAAAAACCGTCGAGACTCAGGGAATGATTTTGGGTATCGAGCGTAACCTTGTCGCCGGTCTTTTTGCCCGTTTGTGCAAGAGGAACCTGACCAATTCCCTCGTTTGCGTCATAGAAGAGACTGTATGTTGCTGTGAAGTAGGCGTCAACATAAATCATCTTATCCTTCTGTGTGCTTTCGTTGAGAGTGAACGTATTGCCCTCTGTATTTGTCAGGCCAAGCGGAATCCGCTCGCTGTCGAAGGCACCCTGCATGGAGGCTTTAAGCTCCTTCACATCTCCGTTTGGCGGAGGCGTGAGCATGAAGATGACGGAAGTATCTTCATATACATCGGTTTCAAGTGACTGGGCGCCCTGCAAAGTCACTTCATCTCCCGTTACAAACGGTTTATCCTGCGTTCCGGTACCCTTTGCCACCACCTTGCCTTCGATAATGGGTGTGACATTGTTTTCGGAGTCAACCATATATTGCCTGATGACGAGCTGGGAAATACCGGTTGTATTGACAGGAGCAAATCGCACATTGACATAAACCGTCTTATACCATTTGCCAAGATTGACGGACAGCTCGCCGTTTTCATCCGGTCCCGACACATCCGTTACGGGCTGCTGAGAGTCTATGGATTCTCCTACCCACACGCCGAACAGACGATACCCTTCGCTGGGCTTTATTTTCAGCGTAACAGGCTTGCCGACGCTGATTTTGCACGCCTGATTGTGGTCGGTGGCCTGAATGGCAACGGCTTCTCCGTCACCGACAATATAACTGACCGAGCCTTTTTCCACGCCCTGCTGATGGTTGGTACCAAGTTCCATGACGACGCGGCGGAAATAATAGTTGATGGTTCTGTTGTGATCATCCGTCTGGTACCTGTATGTGCTGGAAATGCTCTGCGCACCGGTGAATTCCTTTGTCTCAACAGAGCCTGATGTACTGTCCGATATCACCATCTTCTGCAGCAGATATTCTTCCCCGATGTCGGTGGTCAGAATGGCGTCAATCACATCAACATTGTTGTACTTGAGGGCAAAGAGTGAGCTGCCCGTATTCATTCTGTGCGAAACACCTGCGCTGATGTTTCGGCTGCCGGTGGCATAATCCCCGTCGCCGGCAAGCGGCCCGATGAGGGAGTCAAATTGCTGTGCGGCATAGTCGTAGATCATCACAGTCGGGTTGGTGTCATGAGTGTAAATTTCGGTGGGCTGTCCTTCCTCGTCATAATAAGCGTGGTGATCCCGGTTGGAGACATTTGATCCCTCCGCGTTTTTGACGGCATAGCCGATGCACTTCTGACTGGCGGTCAGAGTAACCTTCAGATTATTCAGCTCACCGGCGTTTGAATCGTTTATGAGGTTGTATTCGTTGGTATCGTCATCGAGCAGGAAGAGATTGACGGCAAGCGTGCTGTTGCCCGTCTCGGTGGGATACGGCGTGTAGACCTTTGGAATTGTCGCTTCATCGTCCGCAAACTTCACATACACTATGGTGATGTAGCGGTTACCGTCCACAGGCTTGGTGAAGTCGAGCCGGACTGTCTGGTCGTTGGCAAGCGGAGGCGACGCAATGCGGATTCGGTTCTGATCCTGCGTGGACATGGTGTCTCCGTAGAGAACCATTCCTATGCGGTAATGGGTTTTGGTGGAGGTGTTGTATTCGGGCAATATCATAAATGACGGAGTGGAACCGGGTCTTACGCCCATCGAGGCGTAGTTGTCATAA
>ONYN01000087.1 GCA_900322085.1 uncultured Eubacteriales bacterium
ATTTTACCTTCTACCTGTTAAAAAGGCCGCCCTGTCAAGGCGGCATTGATGAAACGATTAAAGAAATGTCGTGATTAAAAGCGCGGCAGCCGCGCCTCCGCCTGCCGAGAGAAGCATCGGCAGAAGTACGCCCGGACGCTTCGGGGCAGCATCGCCGGCGTATGGCTGCGTCTGGCGGGGCGTGCGGCTTCTGCCGCCCGGTTTGTGCGAATTGGTCCGAAGCACATGGCGCCGGCCGTGCTGTGCCTCCTCCACCTCGGCACTGAGATCGTCCGCCACACGCACCGCCTCACGGTGGAGATCGAGCGAATTGTCTCCCGCGTACTGCGGGCGCACAAAGCATATCACCCGCTCAAAAAATTCACTTTCCACGTCGCTGACCTCAACCGCGTATCTACCTACTCCTTTTATCATAATGCTGGCATTTTCCCCCTTTTGCGCCGTTGTATCACGGTATCATGGTATCGTTGTACCATTATTATATCACCGGCAGCGGAGGATTATTCATCTTGGGAGGTCACAACAATCAATATACAAATCGTAATATAAGATGAACTTCACAGAAGGAAGTTCTTTCCACCTGTTATTTGTTGAAAAGTCTGTTAAAAGTGTGGAAAAGAGTGGAATTACAGATTGTATTATCACCCAAGCTTCAAAATCACACGTAAATTGCAAGGTTTTCCCCGATTTCCACCGAGTTTTCCACCGACCTTTTCAACTCTGTAATATTCAACAGTTGTCAACAGTCCCTCATTATTCGCAAAATCAGGATTTACAAAATGTAATATTACGCATTTTTGGTGTGATTGAATTGAAACAAATTACAAAAAATCGACCGTATTTTCACATAAATGACAAATTCTGCACCGTCTTTCCACCTTGTTTTTCCACCGACGGTGGATGAATGACTTCCCCGACGAATTCAATTGACACAATGTAACAATTATTTTACGTTATATCCGCCTTGTATTATTGACAATCCGACAATTTGGATTTAAAATAATAAATGTAAAACAACATTGCAGGAGGTAATTCCCCATGAGAAGCGATATGCTTAAGGAAGGCCCCAGCAGAGCGCCCCACCGTTCACTGCTCAAGGCCCTCTCCATCACAGATTCCGAAATGAAGCGGCCCTTTGTCGCCGTTGTCAATTCCTACAGCGAATACATTCCCGGCCACATGCACCTTCGCGAGATCGGCGAAGCGGTCAAGTCGGGCATCCGCAACGCCGGCGGCGTGCCGTTTGAATTCCAGACCATCGGCGTGTGCGACGGCCTTGCCATGAACCATCCCGGCATGAAGTATTCCCTGCCCTCCAGAGAGCTGATTGCCGATTCCATCGAGGTCATGCTCACAGCTCATCCGATGGACGCGGTGGTATTCATTCCCAACTGTGACAAAATCGTCCCCGGCATGCTGCTTGCCGCCTGCCGTCTGAATATTCCGGCCATCTTCATCAGCGGCGGCCCCATGATGTCGGGCAAGTGCGACAGCAACAAGTACGGACTTTCCGAGATGTTTGAAGCGGTGGGCAGCTATTCCGCCGGCAAAATCGACGCGCGCAAGCTGCAGGAACTGGAGGCAAAGGCATGTCCCACCTGCGGATCCTGCTCGGGCATGTACACCGCCAATTCCATGAACTGTCTCACCGAAGCCATCGGCATGTCGCTGCCGGGCGCGGCGACCTGTCTGGCGGTATCTGCCAAGCGCCGCAGACTCGCCAAGATGAGCGGCGAAAGAGTCATGGAGCTGCTCAAGAAGGACATCAAGCCTCTCGACATCATCACTCCCAAATCGCTGGAGAACGCGCTTCGCTCCGAGATGGCTCTCGGCTGCTCGACCAATACGGTACTTCACCTGACCGCCATCGCATATGAGGCCGGATGCCCCATCAATATGGAGATCATCGACGAAATCAGCAAGACTACGCCCCAGATATGCAAGCTCAATCCCGCGGGTCAGATCTTCATCGAGGATCTGGAGGAAATGGGCGGCATTGAGGCAGTGCTTAAGGAACTGAGCAAGGCCGGCCTGATCAATACCCAATGTCAGACAGTATCCGGCACCGTTGCCGACAGAATCGCGTACGCTCCCGACGCGGACGGCACCGTGATCCGCACGCTTGACAATCCCCACCGCAAGGACGGCGGCATTGCAGTGCTTCGCGGCAACATTGCCGAGGAAGGCGCAGTGGTCAAGCAGGGCGCAGTGGCTCCCGAAATGATGCAGCACCGCGGACCCGCCAAGTGCTTTGACAGCGAGGAGGACGCAAGCGAGGCCATTCTGGGCGGCAAGATCCAGGAGGGCGATGTGGTCGTCATCCGTTACGAAGGTCCGAAGGGCGGTCCCGGTATGCGTGAAATGCTCAATCCCACAGCATCGCTGGTGGGCATGGGGCTGGATAAATCCGTCGCGCTCATCACCGACGGACGATTCAGCGGCGCGACAAGAGGCGCCGCGATTGGTCACGTATCGCCCGAAGCCGCGGCCGGCGGACTCATCGGCCTCATTCAGGACGGCGATATGATCAATGTTGACATCACGGGCAGAACGCTCACCCTTGAAGTGGACGACGCAGAAATTGAAAAGCGCCGTGAAGCATGGGTTGCGCCCGAGAAGCACCTCAAGGGCTATCTGGCGCGCTATTATCAGCATGTCAGCAGCGGTTCCCAGGGCGCCGTATTCCTCAAGGACGAATAATTTTTGCGCTTAACTAAGAAGCTGTCATTCGCCGCGATGATGATATACCCGGGCGCAACAGATTACGTATCCAATTCAATTTCGCCCTGAACCCCATTTACTCTGCTGAGGGGCAAATTCAACAGACGTACCCATCAAAATTGATTTCCCTGATTTCCCTGCCAAAATGGTTGACAATCAATCATTTTTGTGCTAAAATAAAAATGTAAAGGGAACGGCTTAGGCTGTTCCGCCTTACATTTGGTTTTTTATGAAACCGTCCTGTATGGCAGTACAGGGCGGTTATTTCTTTTTGATGTTCTTAACGACATCCGAATATACAAGCAACAATATTGAAAAAGCCAATATGTAGCAAATCTCTACAGTCATAAGAAAATCACCTCCTTCAATGAAGGAGTCGGAACAACCGCCGCCGTTCCCTTTACGTGTAATATTGTAGCATATGACATGCGTTTTGGCAAGCAGATCATCGAATACGATTATCAGGCGGACGGACGGAATGTGCGTGACTTCTTTCCGTTTTTCGACTACAGCAATGTGCTTGATGTGAGAAGGAGCAAGGCTGTTTACGGGGAGGAAACGCCCTTTGAAGAGGGGTTGAAGCGCGCTTTTGAATGGTTTATGAAGAACAGGGAGGAAATCGTATTTTATCAGCATATAGAAAAAAATGAGCAGGAGATTCTGGCACGGCTGAAAGAAAGAGAATCATCATAAAAAAAGGAATTGTCGCCCGATATTTTGTGCGACAATTCCTTTTTTCTTTTTTTCATCACAGACTATCCAGATTGAACTGGGCAAATCCCTCTCCAAAAATATCGTCCGCATTGCAGATAATGACAAACGCTGTGTTGTCCAGCTCCATAATGGCCTCCTTCAACTCGGTAATTCTGGTGGGCTTGAACGCGCAGATTAAAATATCCTTTTCGCTGTCGCTGTACCCTCCGTGCGCCGAAATATTGGTCACGCCCAGATCAAGCTCGATCAGACGCTCCTGGATACGCCGCCCTTCGGAACAGATAATGCATGCCACCTTGGAGGTGTTGCGGCCGTAAATCACCGCGTCCATCGCCAGACTGCTGATGTACATGGCAATCGCCGCGTAGAGCCCGTCGCTTATGTTCCTGAAAACCAGCGTGTACAGCGCGATGACGCTCAGATCCAGCACCAGGCAAAGCTTGCCTATCGAAATGTGCCGGAAGTGGTATTTGAGCAGCCGTGCGGCAAGCTCCACACCGCCCGTTGTGGCGCCCACCATCAGCAGCAAGCCCATGGCAATTCCCACCATTCCGCCGCCGAACAGGCATGCCACCAGATGATCCTCAATGGGTTTGAATGCAACCGCGTTGGCCAGCACGTCGATCAGCAGCGAGCTGATGGCCATAGCAAAGACCGACGATAAAAGCAAGCGGAATCCCTGCCGCCGTATTCCCAGAATGAAGAGCGGCACATTCAGCACGATGACCGTCATACCCACAGGCACCGCCGGGACAAAACGGTTGAGCGTCTGCGCAAAGCCGGTAAATCCGCCCATGACAATGTTGTTGGGGATAAACAGCCAGTCAAACGCGAAGGCATAGATAAAGCTGCCCAGTGTAATGAGCAGCACATTTTTGACAATGCGCGATTTTCTGACCCTTTGTCTTAATTTTTTCATCACGATCACCCTGCTTTAAAAGTATATGAGTTGATAAAAACATAAAAACACAAAAACACAAAAACATAAAATCATCAAATATCAATCATATATACATTATACAGTCCATATGAAAAAATGTCAACTGGGATACAAAGCAAATTTCTTTTTCACTCATTCAATCATAATAATTAAAAAGATTTTCGTACAATCTCCGTGTCTGCGCTTCCTCTCCGCAAGCAAGAAGCGAATCGTCGGCATAACAGAGCGTTATAAAAGGCGGGGTGTTGATGATGCCATCGGGCAGTTTTCCCCACAGTTCGTACATGCTCTTTGCAAAAGCCGACAGCTCCATGTTCTCATAAACGATGCGAAGCAGCTTGACAAAAACCCTGCCGAAATCGTCGGGAGCCACAACGCAGTATTCGGAATGTTCCAGAATAAAGGCTGCGCTTTGTACCGCTCCGCTGACGGCTTCAAGCTCCCGCAGAAATCGGTTTTCGGGATGTCTTTCAAGCAGAGTGTCGAGCATGGAAGAATACTCTTCCGTATAAATTCTCTCCTCTTCAGGGAAAGTACTCATTACATAAGCATACGGCAAGAGCGCCTGTGTTATCATCGCCTTACGAATGATTCGCAGCACCTTTGCTTCCCGCCGGATCATAATTTCGTTGAAGAAATCGTCGGTGCGGTACGCTTCATTGACGCGGATAGCTTCCTCAATGGGAACATACCGCAGGGTGAATTCCGCTTCCCGCTCGTAATCGTCGAGACGCTGCTCCGCGATTTCTTCTTCTACACGTACTACACGGCATACGAAATAAAAATTCTCCTGCTCAAAGACGGTATCCGGAGAATGATTGCTTTTCTGACGGCGCATGACGATGCCGAATTCCGTGATGCTTTCGGGCATCACGACAAGGCCGGTTTCCTCTCTGACTTCGCGGATAAGGGCCGTTTTTTTGTCCTCGCGGCCGTGAATACCGCCGCCGGGAAATTTGTAGTATTTTTCCTTCCGGCTGTAGACAAGGGCCATTTTTCCGTCCCCGACAATAATGCCCCTTGCCGACGGACGGCTGAAAACCTTGGTGCAGCCCTCATAGTCGTGCAGGTCTATTTCAAAAAGCTGTTGCATCGGTTGCATCCTCCAATAAATTCCAGCGCGAAGCGCTCCATTATTTTTCATTTTTCAGTCTTCAGTCTTCAGTCTTCAGTTTTCAGTTAGCGGCACGCATGTGCCGCGCCTCAGCTTCCGGCGCTTTCGTAGGCGCCGAGACCCTTGTGCCAGAGGAACAGGGCGATGACAAGCAGGATGACCGCGGCGACGACCGGAGCCAGAATGCTGAAAACCGGCTGTGTGTGGCGCAGCAGATAGCTTGCGGGATAATAGGAGGTCAGGGCAAAGGGGATGATGTATGTCACCGCGCCGCGCACGGCACGGCTGTAAATGCTGACCGGATACTGCGAGAATTGGTTCAGATTGTAGACGGCCTCCAGGATATGTCCGCTTCGTTTGGTCCAGAAGGCGATGGAGCCGAATATCGTCTTGATAGCGACGTAGATCAGCGTACCAAAAAGAATGGCGATCAGCGCCAGCGGGATGTCGTACCACACGAAGGGCAGGTGAATGTGCCTGAGAGAGGTCACAATCAGGGCGGTTCCGACAATCAGCTTGCCGAAGGCGTCCACCTGAAATTCCTCCACCGTCACAATGAGCAGGGTATTGATGGGGCGGGTGAGGTATTTGTCAAATTCCCCCTTGCGGATCAGCCAATAGCTGACATTCCAGATATTGTCAAAAAACAGGTGATCCAGACCGTTGGGAAAGAGCGAAAAGCCGTAAATAAACAGCACCTCGTAATATCCCCAGCCCCTCAGATTTTCCACTCTGCCAAAGACGATAGACAAAAAGGCAATGTTGATCACCTGTTCCACCAGAAAGCCGATGGCCCCGGTGACGAAGTCGATCTTGTATTCCATGAGCTTTTTGAGATGCAGTGCCGCAAACATTCTTTGCAGCCTGAATCCGCGCCGGATTTGTTTCAAAATATGTCTTAACCGTTGTTTCAAAATATCCCTTCTTATATTGCAAGGGCGAAGTCCCTGCGAAATGATGATCTGTGAAATTTATCTATTATCTATTATCTATTATTTATTCTCTATTCTCTTAGCGGCGCGATAGCGCCGCGCATCTCAGCCTCCCTGGACGGAGATGTGGCGGAGGGCGGCGGAGAGAATGAGCTTTGAGATGAGGTAGAAGCCTATGACCCAGCTCAGTTGAATGGCAAGGCGCAGGGCGATTTCGACGCCGGAATACTTGCCCATGTAGATCATGACAGGCGTGTAGCAGAGCGAGGAGAAGGGCATCCATTCCAGCACCTGCCGCAGTCCGTCGGGCATCAGGGCCAGAGGAACCACCGCGCCCGAAACAAAGCGCAGTATGCCGGATTTGATGATGTTGAAGCCCCAGAGATTCTTGAGGAAGAAAGCCATGAACCCGAAGCAGACATTCATGTAGAAGGAGAAGAGATAGCTCATCATCAGACTCAGCAAATACAGCAGGAATTTCGCGATGTCGAAGGCGAATCCGCCGTATGCGTGATATTTGTAAATTTCCACGCCGACCACAACCGGCGCGAATATCATTGCAAAGACGAGCAGTTTCCAGCCCATCTCGGTAAAAAGAAACGTGCTGTGAAATCCGACGGGCTTGATCAGGCGCATGGCGATATTGCCGTCCCTGACCTCTTCGCCCACGTCATAGGAGCCGTCGCTTTCGGTGAGAAAATTGGTCAGCGCCGTGATGAAAAGAAACACCGTCATGTCTGTCATGGTGAAGCCGTTCATCATGCCCTCTCCCGAAGCGTTAAACACGGCCCGCCAGATGTAATACATCACCAGACAGTAGACAATACTGCCGAAAAAAAACGCTATGAAATTCGTGCGGTAAGCCATGGCGGCCTGAATTCCCGCCCGTGTGAAGGGCAGATAGGTTTTGAAATATTTTTTGATTTGGTGCATTTTTGTATCATGCTCCTTTTTGAAAGGTAGAAGGTAGGAGGTAGGAGGTCAGATGTGTTTAAAGACGGAATTTGTCGATGGCCTTTTTGAGTGCGTCGTTGAAGTAATAAAGGTCGTGTTTGGCCTGCCATTGCTCGAAGGTGTAAGCAATGCCGAGTTCGTCGAGCAGCTTGCCGAATTTGACGTGGTCGGGATAGAAGTGATCCTCCGTGCCGCAGGTGAGATACAGCTCGGGAAGCAGACCGCTTTCTTTGGCTTGTCTGGCAAGCTCGGATATCTCGTAATCCGGCTGCCACTCGAGATTCTGTCCGAATGCCGCCGGAATATCGGTGAGCAATTGCCGTCCGAATAGCTGTGCGGCGGTGTCCCATCCCTGCGATTGGATGAAGTCCATATTCTCCTTCATAAAGAGACAGCCCGACGAGAACGCGCCGCACATGCCGTATTGCTCCGGCTTGGTGAGTGCGCATTTCAAAGCCCCGTAGCCGCCCATCGAACAGCCCAGAATGGCGGTGTTCTCCCTCTCGGCGGAAATGCGGAACACACTGCGGCATATCTGGGGCAGTTCCTCGGTGATATAGGTGAAGTACCGGAAGCCGTGCTTCATGTCGGTGTAGAAGCTTCGCGCCGCGTCGGGCAGAATGTAGACGGTGCTGCCGTTCATGGCATAGAGCGGCAGCAGGGAATAATCCAACCAACTGCTCGAATTGCCGCACAGTCCGTGAAGAAGGTAGGCTACCTTGTAGGGTTGATCCTGCGTCAGGTGATTCGGAGTGACGATGGAAATGGTGGTATCCATTTCCAGAGTGTTTGAAAAAACGGTTCCGCTGAGTCTCATGGTCGATTGCCTCCCTTTATATCAGGTAGTAGGTAGAAGGTAGAAAATAAGAGTTTTTACAATACCTCCTACCTCCTACCTTCTACCTGTATTA
>ONYN01000019.1 GCA_900322085.1 uncultured Eubacteriales bacterium
AAATTCATCCGAGAGATCGAAGGACGGTATATCATGACAACGGCCTTACAGTGGATCGGAATTCCTCTGTTCCGTGGGAGGTCATACAATTGTCGCATGATTTCGGAAATCATGTTTTTTTAACCGCGACGTCCGGAAGTGTGTTGTCGGGCAATTTTATGACGGAAGTACCGGTCCGCACTTATTATATGTTTGATTTATGCAACCTGAAAGGCAGCGGTGCGGAAAAAACCGTGCGGGAAATTTGCAATTTGCTGAATAATGAAAAAGTAAAAGAAATATTTACATCTGTTCATATCGCCAAAAGCGTCGGAGAAATCATATGAATCATAAAACCAAGTATCTACTAAAGAATACCAGTATTTTTACTGTCAGCAATTTTGCCACGAAGATTCTGAGCATATTTTTAATACCGCTTTATACAGGCATTCTTTCCACGTCTGAATATGGCGTGTATGATCTTGTCGGCACATCGGTCAGCCTGATTTTTCCCATTCTGACGCTCAATATCATGGACTCTATCGTGAGATTCTCGATGGATAAAAATTATTCCAAAGATGATATCGGCAAGATCGGCTTTCGCTATGTTTGGATCAGCAGCGGCATTGTTTCGCTTGCTTTGGTCGTTATTTATTGCTTCAATCTCATTCCGGTCATCAAGGAGTATTGCATTTTTATCTTTTTCTATTACTTTACCACTGCCATGAATAACCTGCTGATGCAGGTGGCAAAAGGTTTTGAAAAAGTGAAGACGATCGGGATAGCTGGCGTCATCGGCACAGTCGGGATCATTTCTCTGAATATCCTTTTTCTGCTGGTAATCCGATTAGGCTTGCCCGGATTTTTTTTAGCGACGATACTGTCACAGGTCATTGTGGCGGTTTACTATATCATCAGCATCCGCTTTTTTGAACATCTGAAAAACGGAAAGCGCAATCCCGCCTTGGAACAAGAAATGCTGGTCTATTGTCTCCCTTTGATTGCGACAACCGTCGGCTGGTGGATCAATGGCGCATCGGACAGATATATCGTTACATTTTTTTGCGGAATTTCAGCCAATGGACTTCTTTCTATTTCCTATAAACTGCCCAATATCATGAATACCCTGCAAAATATCTTCATACAGGCGTGGCAGCTTTCCGCACTGAAAGAATATGGAAACGACAAGACCGCGTTGTTCTACGGACGAATCTTTAATTTTGTCAATTTCATGATGTGTGCCGCCTGTTCGTGGCTGATCATCCTGACAAAGGTTCTGGCGCATCTGCTGTTTGCCAAGGATTTTTTTGCGGCGTGGGTGTATGTTCCGTTTTTGCTGATCAGCTCGGTATTCAATTGTTCTTCCGGATTACTCGGCCCGATTTTAGCTGCCAAAAAGGATTCCAAATCAATGGCGATGTCTGCCGTTTACGGCGCGGGCGCCAATCTGATTATGAATACGCTTTTTGTCTATCTGATCGGGGTGCAGGGTGCGGTGATTGCTACGGCGATTTCAAGTTTGATTATCTATGCTGTCCGCAAAAAGGCGGTCGGGGATGAAATACAGATCGACGAATACCCTGTAGTGCTGATTACATGGGCGCTGCTCTGCGTGCAGGCGGTTCTCGAAATCTACACACCGTTCTGGTGGCTGGAAGCGGTATTGATGGGCGTTATGCTGTATCTCAACCGAAACCGGATGATGAATCTCATCGGCATAGCAAAGAGACTTTTACAGAAAACAAGAAAGGCGGATTAAAATGAAAGTTGTATCCTTTATTCCCATTAAGCTGAACAATCAGCGTCTCCCGGGAAAAAACACGATGCTGCTCAACGGCAGACCGACCTGTGATTATATCTTTGAAACCATCAGCCGGGTTGACACCATCGACGAAAAGTATGTATATTGCAGTGATGAAGCCATCAAGCCTTATATCAAGCCTTATGAGGACAAGGGCCTTCGTTTTTTAAAGCGGGATCCTTACCTTGACGGTTTTCAGGTCAAAGGACTTGAAATTATAGATCGGTTTGTGAAGGACGTCGATGCGGACGTTTATGTTCTGACCCATGTGACGCAGCCTTTTACCAAGAGCGAATCCATTAAAAAAGCTCTCGAAAAGGTGACGTCTGGCGAATATGATTCCGCGTTTTCGGCGGTTGTCTTGCAGGACTATATGTGGATGAACGGAAAGCCCTTCAACTATGATATGAAGAATATAGTCCGCACGCAGGATCTTGAACCGATCTACATGGAAACCGGCGCCTTCTTTATTTTCCGCAAGGAAGTATTTACCGAGCTGGGACAGCGAATCGGGGAACATCCTTATATCTATGAGATTGATCAATTTGAGGCGGTGGATATTGATACCGCGGAGGATTTTGAATTTGCCAAAGCTGTGGCGGCTTATTTAGGAAATCAATAAAGAGAGGAAGACCGTTTATGAAAAACGTTCGTGTGCTTGACTGCACGCTTCGGGATGGGGGGCGTATCATCGACTGCGCCTTCCCCGATCAGGAAATCAAAGAAATTTCATTTAAGTTGGCTGACGCCAAAATTGATATTATAGAGGTCGGTTTTCTGAGAGACTGGCGAAAGGTCAATTACCAAGGCAACAGTACATTCTTTACGGATGTCGATCAGATTAGACCGTTTGTCAACAGGGAAAAGAAAAACACGCTCTATACGGCCTTTATTGATTTTGGCATGTGTGATATAGATACGCTGAAACCGTATGACGGCACCTCCATTGACGCTGTTCGGTTTGGGTTTACCAAGAAAAATTACGATGAACAGTATGATGAAGTGATCAGATGGGCGCGCGTGATCAAGGAAAAAGGCTACAAACTGTTTGTACAGGGCGTCAATTCCTTAAATTACACCGATCTCGAATTGCTTGAAGTGGTGCAGATGATTAACGCGATTCATCCCTACAGTTTCGGCATCGTGGATACTTACGGCGCCATGTATATGGATGACGTGGACCGCCTTTACGGTCTGATCGATCATAATATGCTTCCGGATATCTGCATTAATTTTCATTCCCACAACAATTACCAGCTTTCCTTTGCCTTTGCGCAGGAAGTAATTAAGCTGAGCGGTACGAGCAACCGACGGATTATCATCGACGGTACGCTCGGAGGCATGGGAAAGGTGGCCGGCAATCTCAATACCGAGCTGATTGTGGATTATCTGGTGCGAAAAAAACACTATGACTACGAGTTTGAAGATATCCTCGATATGCTTGACGATTACATTTACAAGTATTCCCTCAATCATACATGGGGCTATTCCACCGCAGCGATGATGGCAGGCGTTTACAAATCGCACCCCAACAATATTATTTATCTGACCGAGAAATTCCGCCTTGACACCAAAGACATCGGCAAGCTTCTCTCTATGATTGATCCGGCGACAAGACAACGGTATGATTATGACAATATCCAGCGTCTGTACACCGAGTATATTGCCGATAAGATTGATGATCATGAGGCCATTGCCGCCCTCAAGGAACGCATCGAGGGGAAAGAAGTCTTCGTCATGGTGCCGGGCAATATGCTCAATACCTGCCGGGAAAAAATCGAAGACTACATCAGGCAAAACCAACCGGTGGTGATCAGTGTGAATTTTGTATCGGATTTTCCCTCTGCCATCGCGTTTTTCGGAAATCAGAAGCGATACACCAGATTGCAGGAAAAAAGAGCCGGACGGGAAACCATTATTTCTTCCAA
>ONYN01000316.1 GCA_900322085.1 uncultured Eubacteriales bacterium
CCCTCGCGGACAAGGTACTTGAAATTATTAAACATAATAATCGACCTCCGGTCCGCTGTCAGCCACAAGCTCGCCGTTCTGTATCTCAACGATGCGGCGGCGGAACTTTCTGACAAGGGCGTGCTCATGTGTTACCATGAGGATGGTAGTGCCGTTGTTGCGGTTTATTTGATTGAGCATATCAACTATTTCAAAGCTCATTCGAGGGTCAACGTTACCGGTAGGCTCGTCCGCTATGATAAGAGCAGGATTGTTGATGAGCGCCCTGGCCAATCCCACACGCTGCTGCTCGCCGCCAGAAAGCTCAGTCGGATAGCACTTTGCTTTGTCGCCAAGTCCGACGTGACTCAGCACATAGGGAACCTTTTTGCGTATTGCCTTGGTACTGGCGCCGGTAACACGCATGGCGAAAGCTACATTGTCAAAGACCGTCATCTTTGGTATCAAGCGGAAGTCCTGAAACACCATACCCAGCGTGCGTCTGTAGTAGGGGATGTCCCTGTGCCGCAGGGTGGAAAGACGGGTGTTATTGACGATAACCTCGCCGCTGTTGGGCGTCTCCTCACGCATGAGTATCTTAAGCAGGGTGGATTTACCAGCGCCTGAAGAACCCACTATGAACACAAACTCGCCCTCGTTGACTCTCAGATTGAGGTCGCGCAGCGCCTTTGTACCGTTGTCATAGGTTTTGTAAACATTGCGGAATTCTATCAATCTGACTTATTCACTCCTTAAATCACATACAGAACACATACGTTTCATACTGCAAACGGCTCTATGAGTACACAAAAGCAAGCCGGCAAAAACCTTTTCTGCCAACATTGCCTCTTTATTCAAATAAATTATAAAGCATATTGCATGAGTAAGTGTTACATAACTGTTACAAATAATTATATATCATATTTTTTATAAAATTGCAATATTTTTAAAACTTTTAATGAACAATGAAAGCGCGGCACTTTATTTTTCCATGTTGATGTGATAGAATGATTCGTGTTAAATGAATTATGCATTACTGAGGAGTGACAAATGTGTCAAGCATACAATTTCCGGGAAGAAACGACCCCTGCTGGTGCGGCAGCGGAGCCAAATACAAGAAATGCCACATGGATTTTGACCGCAGGCTACATGAATTCGAACTTGCTGGGGCCGAGGTGCCCCCTCACTCGCTGCTCAAAACATCTGAACAGCTTAAGGGCATCCGTGAAAGCGCCAAGATCAACATTGCCGTGCTGGATTATGTAGCGGAGCACATACGCGCCGGCATTACCACCGAGGACATTGACAAATGGGTCTACGAACAGACCGTGCTCCGCGGCGGAATCCCTGCACCGCTGAATTACGAGGGTTATCCCAAAAGTGTCTGTACATCCATCGACGAGGTTGTATGTCACGGAATACCTTCTCCCGATAGAGTGCTTAAGGAAGGCGACATCATCAATGTGGACTGTTCCACCATATTGAACGGCTATTTCTCCGATTCGTCCAGAATGTTCTGCATAGGTGAGGTATCGCCCGAGAAGAAGCGTCTGGTCGAGGTCGCAAAACAAAGCCTGGATGTCGGTCTTTCCAAGGTGAAGCCGTGGGGATTCCTCGGGGACATGGGTGACGCCATCAACCAATTCATCATACAGAACGGCTACAGCGTCGTGCGTGACATCGGTGGTCACGGCATAGGTCTGGAATTTCACGAAGACCCGTGGGTAAGCTATGTTTCCAAGCCGGGCACGGAAATGCTGATGGTTCCGGGACTTGTATTTACCATAGAGCCTATGATCAACATGGGAAGCTTCGAAGTCTGGCAGGACGAGGATGACGGCTGGACAATTTACACAGAGGACGGACTTCCCTCCGCACAGTGGGAAATCCAGATCGCCGTCACCGAAGACGGATATGAGATTCTTTCTTACTAACTCAATGGCCGAGCAGTAAGTATTTCTCGCATTTCGTGTACAAAAAAAGGCGCTTCGGAATGGTTCAATGAACCAGCCGGAGCGCCTTTTGGCTGTTGGTTGATGAAAATATTATGCTTCCTTCTTGATCTTGAATACCAGCCTGAGAATCGGCGCGAGTGCCTTCGGGCTTCTGACGACTACAATCTTCATAAGTATTACCTCCACATGTGTGATGTATGATAATGCAGGTGGCTTCTTGCTCCCTGCATTATCATTATACGCCGCGGAGAAAATTTGGTGAGGGAATAATTCTTACGATTACTTCACCGCCGCTGCAAAATCTTCCGGCAGAGAATACTGCACATTATGTCCGCAGCCTTCGATGAGCGTAAATTCTTTCGACGGGGCAGTAATGCTGTAATAAAAACCCTGCGTCGAATCGACCGGGCAGATCCAGTCGTCCGAGCCGGAAATGAAATACACCGGCACAGCGTAGTCCGTTCCCGTTTGCTCCGCGTCAAACGCCTTCGTGTAATCGAACAGCGGCTTGTTCATGTCAAAATATTCCCCCATATCG
>ONYN01000272.1 GCA_900322085.1 uncultured Eubacteriales bacterium
ACGGGCAGATCTTTGACCGCTTGGTCCTTGCCGTTTCCTCCTGCAACTAAATCTTGTGCCTTGCTGAGTTAAGCCGATAACCAGAATGTCGATTTGTTCATTTCCTCGTCATCAATGTCACGCACTCCACATGCCTTGGGACAATAGCGTGAATAAAAAGGCACATATTTACGCTGTTGTCACGACTATCGACGTCGAGAATATGCCATTGATCGGCTGCGTCATAGCACTGGAATCGGATGTATGGTTTCGGTAAATGGAATTTCTGCACCTTATATTGGCCTTCATGCGACGATTACTCCAAAACATATTTATTCCAGTGATATGCGGATAATATGCTTCTCCCCCTTGAAATCACCAATGATCTGGCCGCCGTTTCTTAGCATGATTTTTACGGTAGGCTCGTTGCTTTTCACCGGAAAAAGCTTAATATCTTTATATCCGATCTCTTTGCACTTTTTCAATAATTCCTTGAAAAGAATATTTCCGTATCCTTTCCCTCTGTATTCCTTTGCGATACCATACCCCAGATTTCCTGCACCGACAACCGTTTCCAGATACTCGGATGACGAATGCCTAACTCTGCCATACCCGACGGGAATATCGTCGATATATAGAATATATGTGGTATACGGGATCCAGCCTTCCGGCAAATCGATACTTCTTGAATGATTATCTGTTATTCGCAGCCACTCCTTATACTCGTCATAAGATAGGTTGTATGCCGGATTTGTAAAACCGTTTTCCACGGCAGGAATCTTCTGCAACATATCATATTCTGGTTTTTCCATATCCAACGATAATTGTTTTAACGATATACTCTGCATAATCATTGCTCTTTCTCTATTCTTTATTTTTGTTTTCAGTAATTGAATTACGCCTTAATTCCCAGCAGGGCAGTTCATTGACGAATAAGTTGTGCAACCGTCTCCACATGCCTTGGGACAATAGCGTGAATAAAAATGCCATTATCTACGCTGACAACTCGTCCACCCTCGTGGCTTAGTTCCCACTTTCTGAAACGGTCGAGGCAACAGCGTAGATATACGATTACCTTCGCAGACAGGAAGTTGTCACACTCTTTTTTTCAGAATGAAAATCATTGTGTTTTTCTCACCAAAATATGATAGTGGAAGGAGTCAAACACTTTTTTGCCCTTTTCATAATAGTCGACAACCTGATAAATATTCTCAATGCAAAAAATGGAAAATAGTGATTTTATCAAGGAATAATCGGCGTAAAAGTGTGGGACTTTGAATTCCGGCCCCTCCTCCATCCTCAGCCGCGTGTTTTCATCAACCATCGGCCAATCTGTATTTTTGAATCCCCATGTTTCCTTTGAAGCGAGTGTCAGATAACACTCGCCTCCTTTCTTCAAAACTCGGTACAGTTCTTTTATTATCTTTTTTACGCCCTCTGTATCCGTGTGCGAAATCACGTTTCTGCAGTAAATACAATCGAACTGGTTGTCGGAATAAGACAAGTTTAGCATATCACCAATTTTATAATCAAGACCCAAGTTTTCAGACTCAGCCCATACCCGTGTTCTTCTTACAGCGTCCTCACTTATATCGAATGCATGGACGTGAAATCCGTTTTTTCCGAACAAAACAGAATGCCTGCCGAGACCGCAGCCAAGATCAAGAAATTCAGTAAATCCAGAATCACGCCAACGGGATAACAGATAATATGATTCGATGCTCGGGGTTTTCCAGTACTGAACTGAATCCCCCTCAACAAGCTGCCATTCCCAACCTTTTGATTTGATCATTACTATTCTCCTATAACGCTTTATCTGTGATAACCTGCATAAAGCTTTCCTGTGTGTTACGTTTTCGCTCGGATGATCAATACGGCTGTTTTTCAACGTTCGGCGTTTTTCTTTGCTGTTGTGATCGAGGCGATCAATAGCTTTCGAAGCTTACTGCATTGCGAAAACATATTTGAGTATTCTTCATCTGAGAGCACTTTTGAGTCATGAAATATTTCAAGCCAGTAGTCGGTTTCATAACACTCTTTTAATGCTATCTGAAACTTGTTTATAAAATCCGCTTTACTGGAAGCGTAATTCGCTTCGTGGATGTTAGCGCCGATACTTGTGCCGCTTCGGAGAAGCTGATTGAGGATCGCGGTCGCCTTTCTGCGTTCCCTGAGACTTTCACAAAGACCGATGATATCAACTGCAAATGCTTTTGACAGGATAACAAGTTGGTTGTCTGCCATAACTTTTCTCCTTCGAATGAATTGACGCTGCGCGTCATGATTTGGCTTCGCCATGATTTGCGCTTCGCGCATGAATTGAATTGCGCCTTATGCCCCGCAGGGCAATTCATGTCCGCGGGACAATTCATGCCGTCATGCAATTCACGCGCCGTCAGGCGCAATTCATTGTCGGGACAGTCGAACGACTGTCTCGACATGCCTTGGGACAATAGCGTGAATAAAAAGGCACATATTCACGCTGTTGCCGCGACCCTCCTCGTGGAGCAGTTCCCGCTCTCTGAAAAGGTCGAGTGGGCAGATTTGATAATAGATCGAGACGAAATCATCCCATAAAACT
>ONYN01000195.1 GCA_900322085.1 uncultured Eubacteriales bacterium
AACTGCCCCTGTGTATCCGCTGAATTCGACTCTACCACAGGTGTTCCGATCAGCGCTATCATCTTCGGCGGCCGCCGTGCAAAGACCGCTCCGCTGGTATATCAGTCCAGAGACTGGAACCACGGCGTATTTGTAGGGTCTACAATGGCCTCTGAGACAACTGCCGCGGCAACAGGTGCTGTCGGTGTTGTTCGCCGTGACCCCATGGCCATGATTCCTTTCTGCGGCTACAATATGGCTGATTATTGGCAGCACTGGATTGACATGGGTGAAAAGCTTGGCGACAAGGCTCCCAAGATCTTCCACGTCAACTGGTTCCGCACCGACGAAGAAGGCCACTTCATCTGGCCGGGATTCGGCGACAACCTCCGCGTCCTCGACTGGATGATCAAGAGATGTGAAGGTCAGGTCGGCGCTAAGGAAACTGCCATTGGCTATGTTCCCGAAGTTGACGACATTAACCTTGAAGGTCTTGACTTCTCCAAGGAAGATCTCGCAGGCATCCTCAATGTCGATAAAGATCTCTGGAAGGCAGAGGTTCCCGGCATCAAGGAATTCTACGCCAAGTTTGGCGACAAGCTGCCTGCCAAGCTTCAGGCTGAACTTGACACTCTCGAGGCAAAACTCGCTGAGTAATTTGGGCTTGTCTTGAATAAACCGTAATTAAACACCCTCTTCCCTGTCTGGAATGATATTCCATTTCGGGAAGAGGGTGTTTGTATTGTCATTCGGTGTCAGCGTCCAACTGCAATTTCTTGCGCCTTTGCTCAACCGGAATGTCGTAAATTTCTCGGTATGATTCCGCATCGTCAGTTCCGAGAGGAGGAGTGGGAGTCATCCCCGTACATTCCGTACCGGAAGCGACATTCATGCTCATTCCTTCGATCTGACCGTATTCATCGGTCTGCTGAATTTTGTATTTGTTTTTCTTGCCCATTGGTTATTCAGCCCCTTTCTACGGTATTATTGTACCTCCCAAAGGGCTGTTTATGCGTAGTAAAAAATCACTTTTTAAATTTCTGCCACTCCGCCACTGCCAGCCTATCGCATATCTCGTTGTACTTATGTCCGGCATGACCCTTGATCCACACAAATTTTACATCGTGCCTCTTCAAGAGCGGCAGCAGCTTCTCCCACAAATCGGAATTCAGTGCCGGCTTGCCGTCGCTCTTTTTCCAGCCCCTCTTCTGCCAGCCGTACACCCAGCCCTTTGTGACGCTGTCCGATACATATTTGGAATCGGTTGTGAGGGTTACGCTACACGGGCGTTTGAGAAGTAAAAGAGCCTCAATGACAGCGGTAAGCTCCATGCGGTTGTTGGTGGTTTCGGCCTCCCCTCCGGAGAGCTGCTTTTCATGTTCACCGTAAATCAGCACCGCTCCCCAGCCGCCCGGCCCGGGATTACCGGAACACGCGCCGTCAGTATAAATCTCAACTTTTGTTTCAGCCATTGTTTTTCTCCTGCCAAATGTATTGTAGAGCCTGCAATGGGATACATCAGCAGACTCCTCCTTATTATAGCATCTCCGGTCATCTGCCGCAACTGTTTTTACTTATTTTTTTGATCATAAAAGGAGTAATAATAGTTTGCAAAATACTTGAAAACAGACACTTATTATGATAAAATAAATGTAATTATTTTTGTCGGGATTTCTTTGAAGTATAGAAAGATTGGCTGAAAGGATTTGATCAAATGAAAAATTCTGAACTTAAACAGGCTATTATGAAGGTAAAAAAGGAAACCGGAACTCTAATTCTCGCACACACATATCAGGATCCTGACATTATCGACGTGGCAGATATTTCCGGCGACAGCTTTGCTCTGTCCAAGGCCGCCGCAAAAATGCCCGAGGTTAAGCGAGTGTTGCTCTGCGGCGTGCGCTTCATGGCGGATACCGTAAAAATTCTCTCCCCCGAAAAGGAAGTCATTCTCTCCCACAGGAACGCAACCTGCCCTATGGCGGAGCAGATCGCACCTGAGCGAGTCAGAAAATTCCGTGAGGAAAACCCTGACGTCTGCGTCTGCGCCTACATCAACACAAGCACTGAGCTAAAGGCGGAATGTGACGTTTGCGTCACTTCCTCCACCGCCGTCAAAATTGTTTCGTCCCTGCCATCAAAGAAGGTGCTGTTCATACCTGACCAGAATCTCGGCGGATATGTCTCAAAATTCGTGCCGGACAAAGAGATCATTCTGTGGGACGGCTGCTGTCCGACCCATCACAGCGTTTCAGTTAAAGACGTGCTCGAAGCAAAAGCCAAACACCCCGGTGCCAAGATAGCCGTTCATCCCGAATGTCGCAAGGATGTAGTTGATTTGTGCGACTTCATAGGATCGACATCTGAAATCATTGATTATTGCAAGAAATGCGGCGACGACGTCGTAATTGCTACCGAAAAAGGCGTATGCGATAAGCTGAGCAGGGATTATCCGGAACGCGGTTTTTATCAGCTTGCCCCCAATAAGCTGGTCTGCCCGAACATGAAAATGACAACGTTAGACAATGTCTATAAGGCCATTCTGGGTGAATTTGGCGATGTAATTGAAATTGAGGAGGAACTGCGCCTGAAAGCTAAGCGCAGTATTGACAACATGCTCAAATACGGTGGCTGATGCTTTTTGGCTGCCATTGAGGAATTTTTCATAAGTTAAGGACGGTCGTATTATATTATGAAGGATAATTATGACGTAGTAATCGTCGGTTCGGGAGTTTCGGGGCTTTATGCCGCGCTTCAGTTCGGCGAGGATATCAGCGTTCTGGTCATCAGCAAGCGCGAGCTTTCGCTCTCCAACAGTTCTCTTGCGCAGGGCGGAGTCGCCGCCGTAATCGACAAGGACAACGACAATTACAAGCTCCACATTGCCGACACGCTTATTGCCGGCGGATACAAAAACGATCTCTCGACTCTGGAAGTACTTGTTACAGAAGGACCTTCCGATGTGCTCAGACTGAGAGAACTCGGCGTACAGTTTGACAGTGACAGTGAGGGCAATCTGCAAATGACACTGGAGGGCGGTCACAGCCGCCATAGAATCGCACATCACAAGGATTCCACCGGCCGCGAAATCGTCAGACAATTGCTCGAATTGGTCGCGGCAAAGCCGAATGTCGAATTGCTGGAAAATACGCTGCTCTGCTCTCTGCAAAAGGACAGCGGCGGTGGCTTCTGGCTGGGAATCATGAGCGCAAAGGGCGAAATCAAGCCGGTATTCGCACCGTATGTCATTCTCGGCACAGGCGGAATAGGCAGAGTATTCAAATATACAACCAATTCCGCGATTGCCACCGGCGACGGCATTACAATGGCATATAATCTCGGCGCAAAAATCAAAAATCTCTCGTACATTCAATTTCACCCCACCGGATTTGCGCCCGAGGACGACTCGCACGAGCGTTTCCTTATTTCAGAAGCCGTCAGAGGCGAAGGTGCCGTTCTCAGAAACGTCAACGGCGATCGCTTCGTGGAAAACTACGATTACCGCGGCGAACTTGCTCCCCGCGACGTGGTTTCCCGTATCATTATTCAGGAGGGACAAAAGCTCAGAAGCGACAAATTCTATCTCGACATCACACATGAGGATTCCGATTTTGTCCGCAAGAGATTCCCCATGATTTACGAAAAATGTCTTGAAGAGGGCATTGATATGACCAAGGACTGGATTCCCATCTACCCCACTCAGCATTATCTGATGGGCGGCATCAATGTCGACACCAAAGCAAGAACCAATATCCCCGGTCTCTACGCCGTCGGAGAGTGCTCTCACACCGGAATTCACGGAAAGAACCGCCTTGCCAGCAATTCGCTGCTTGAAGCACTGGTGTTTTCCAGACGCGCGGCAACTGATATTATCCTGAATATCTGCGTAAACGGATGCGCCAAGCCCAAGGACAAGCCGGAAATGCCCAGCACACACGGCAGACCAATGCGCACCGGTATTCGCACTGCTGTGCGCAATATTCTTCAGGAAGCGCACTTTGTCACCCTCAATACCGACAAGGCAATCGAAAACATGCCTGTCATCAAAGAACTGCTAAGCGAAATATACGCCGACGACCTTGCCATGAGCAAGGATCTGATTGAAGCACGCAGCGCTGTTACCGTGGCATATATTGTGCTGAACGAGGACATTGAGAACGCCAAAAACAACATTTGACAGGAGATGTAATCAAAAATGGTATTGGATTTTTATATGGACGATCTGATTAAAAGTGCCATAAAAGAGGACATTAATTATATCGACACAACTGCTGATCTCGTGATTCCTCAGGATCAGAGAGGCAATGCGTATTTTGTCGCAAAGGCTTCGGGCGTACTCTGCGGAATTGACGCTGCAATGAGAGTGTTCCGACTGCTTGACGAAAGCTTTGAATGTACAGTGCATTTTCATGACGGTGACAAACTCAGCAAGGGCGACGTGATATGTGAATTCTCAGGGAATATGCGCTGTCTGCTCAAAGGGGAACGCACAGCACTCAACCTGATTCAGCATATGTCCGGCATTGCAACCGAAACGGCCCGCTGTGTAGAGATTGTCAAGGGTACAAACGCAGCCATCACCGATACCCGCAAGACACTTCCCGGATTGCGTGCCATTCAGAAGTACGCCGTTACCGTCGGAGGCGGCAAGAATCATCGTTACAATCTGAGCGACGGCGCAATGCTGAAGGACAATCATATCGACGCATGCGGCAGCATTGCAGACGCGGTAAGCTCCCTGCGCTCCAAACTTGGGCATATGGTTAAAATCGAGGTGGAAACGCGTGATCTCGACGAGGTAAAGCAGGCACTTGCCTCCGGCGCGGATATCATCATGCTCGACAATATGGACTGCCCCACCATGAAAAAAGCAGTCGAACTGGTGGGCGGCAAAGCATTGCTCGAAGCATCCGGCGGGATTACTCACGATACGCTGCGTGAAGTGGCGGAAACCGGAGTGGATATTATTTCAATAGGTGCTCTCACCCACTCGGTACAGGCTTTTGATATTTCCATGAAAATATCATAACAAAAAGGTGATTGCTGCTATGAGAACCCCAAAGACCGAGTCGAAAAAACAGGAGGCGGCATTGATTGGCGCACGTTTGAAAAAGGTTCGCAAGGAAGCCGGACTTTCGCTTCAGGAAATTGCGGACCGACTTAACCGCGACTTCAACGCCAACACCAACAAAGGCATGATTTCCAAATATGAAAACGGAATCCACGAACCTTCCGCAGGAACAGTTTATTGTCTTGCACGGATTTTCGGCGTCTCCGCTGATTATCTGATGTGCAAGACGGATGAAATGATGGCTAATGATTGGCAGAGTGAACCAGGAGCAGGCAATATGGGACATTCCGTCATTATCTACACCCGATGCAATCCGTCAGACGGCGGCGATATCGAAAAGGGGGAATATGAAATGATCCCTTTTCAATGGACAATCGGCGGACATGAGTACTTCGGTTTCCGCATAACCGGCAGTGAATATGCACCGAGGTATTACGACGGCGATGTTATCCTGTTTGAGCGGCGCAGTAAGGTACAGCGCGACCGTGTAGCGCTGGTCAGTATAAACGGCGGTGACGCATTTCTCTGCCATATCGTCAGAAAACGCAGCGGAAAATCTATCATTCCTCTCGACCGCAGGCTTGATGAACTGTATTTCACAACCGAAGAACTGGAAACATCTGACATTCAGATTCTTGGTGGAGCTGTGCAGGTTCGCCGCATGGAATACAGTATTACCTTTTAATCACCAATCTTATCATTGATTCAAACCAACCAAAACGGCTCCGTGATTTGACTTAAGTGAATTCACGGAGCCGTTTTTGATGTACTTTTTATTGAGCAATCGTTTTCTTGATGGCAGCAAGAAGCTCATCATATGTCTCAAACGCAGGGAGATCAGGATTGTCAGCCTTGATCTTGTCGGTACTACGGAAGAGGAAACCTGCCTTGCTCGCCTTGATCATACCGAGATCATTGTAGCTGTCGCCGCTGGCTATGGTGTCATATCCTATGGACTGTAAGGCACGCACGGTGGTGTACTTGGAATTTTCCACACGCATTTTAAAACCTGTGACCTCGCCTGTCTCCGAGACAACGAGAGAATTGCAAAATATCGTCGGCCAATCCAGCTTCTTCATGAGCGGAGTCGCAAACTGGGTAAAGGTATCGCTGATTATGATTACCTGGCACAGCGAACGCAGTTCATCCAAGAATTGCTTGGCGCCTTCCATTGGTTCGATGGTTGCGATAACGTCCTGTATTTCCTTAAGGCCAAGACCGTGCTCTTTGAGAATGGCAATGCGATATGCCATGAGCTTGTCGTAGTCAGGCTCGTCGCGGGTGGTTTTTTTCAGTTCCGGAATTCCGGTTGCCTCAGCAAAAGCGATCCATATTTCGGGAACCAATACGCCCTCGAGATCAAGACAAGTAATATACATTTTTTATCTTCCTTTCGGATAATTTAAATCAAGTGCTATTATAACATCTATTATTGCGTTTGTCAATCAAAAATCCCTCTTTGCGCTGTAAATCTGCACAAAGAGGGATTTGCCTGTTTGTATGTTTTATCGTAAGGAACTGTTTAAAAATATTATTGCTTCAATGCACCGCCGCAGTATTCACAGCAGCCCATCTCCTAATTATTCATAAAATCAATCCGCATATTCATCATCACTGAAAGAGTACTCGGTAAAATCGTAAACCAATTTGCCGTCATCGGAAGAGGTATCCAGTCGACCGTCTCTCAAACTGAGAAACGGACTCCATCTGAGTTCTTGTCCGCTGCTGTCGGTAATAAATATTTCGGCATCGGAAAAAATATCACTGTAATTGCATTGCAGTACAAACGGAGCGCCGATATCGCTGACATAGAGGGTGTCCTCCACTTTTAATTCAAACCCGTTTGTTTCATCAAACTTCATCAGATTAACCTCAACATGAGCGGCAGGATCGCTTGGAATGATGATATACAGATCATGACCCAATGGCGTGCTGACAAACTGTTCATCTGGTATTTTCTTGAGGAACGGATATTCCTGAATAAGCCCAGCCTCCGCAAACAAATTGTCGTAATACTTACGGTTACTGTTCATATCAAACATATCTGCCTCTGAGTAACCAACATAATGCACACCGCACAAGCAATTCTTCTTTTTCAATAAATCACGCTGCGAGACTTTTGGATTCCATTTTGCCTCAGTGGAAGAAACGCTGTCATCATTTTCTTCACTTGAAATGGTATCTG
>ONYN01000192.1 GCA_900322085.1 uncultured Eubacteriales bacterium
CAAAACTAAATAGACAGAATAGTTCTTTTTATATTGTAACATACTATTGCATTTTTTTCAAAATATTTTTTATCAAATATTGCAAATATATTATTAATAACTGTTACCACAGTATGACAATGTGTAAAAAAAGCGTAAACTTAACCGAAGAAACTTCAGATTGTGTTGAAATTCGGTTGACGAACCGTCCGCTTTATTCTATAATATATTTTAAACGCCTGATGAAAGAATGTGAGCTTACATATGAATTCCAACACGAACATAGCGGAATACCTCAAGCTGTGTGCCAAAAGAATGTCGGTGCTTCTGCTGCTCCTGGCCATTGTGTTCCCTGTGGTGCTGATCGCCGCAAGGATATCCACCCCCGTGCAGTACACCATCACCGGCAAGATACGAATCCAGTCCGACGTAATGGGGGAAAGCATTGCCGACCAGTACAACATATCCGAGCTTTCCCTTTCGGCGGCGCTTACCTCCATTACACTGATCGACAACAGCAATACCGTGCAGCACGCGCTGGAGGACAGCCGCATGTCCCGTACGATCGACCCTGCGCAGTTTCAGAAACGCGTAACTGTCACTCAGGAAAACCATTCCAATGTCCTTAAGGTGGTTGTGATTTTCGATTCCGACGAGGTACTGGGTGAAACATTCATGGCCAATCTCCTGAAGGAGTCAAACGTCCTGATCAAAGAGACATTTGCCACGTCAAACCCGTCATTTTCGGGCGTGATTGAGGATGAGGGCCGCGTTACCGACATCAACAGTCCATGGCTTATTTCCTTTGGCGCCGCTCTGGCTGCCGCCGGAATCACAGCGGTAGGATTCTTTGTCTTCAACATATTCTCCTTTGCCGCCGACCGGACGCTCCGCAGCAGTTCCAAATTTGAAACGCTCACCAGAATTCCCGTGATCGCCGCCATTCCGCCTGTGGCCCGCATGATCGGCACAGAACGCAGCATTAATCAGGTGAGCAACGCCTACCGTGTACTTCGTTCCGCTATCAAATACTCCCGCAGCGGAGTGCGAACCATTGCCGTGTGCAGTCCTTCCCCCCGCGACGGCAGAACATCGGTGGCAATCGGTCTGGCGCAGTCGCTCGCCGATACCAACGCAATGGTGCTGCTTATTGAAGCCGACATGCACCGTCCGAACATAAGCCGCGAGCTTCGTTTTGACCCGGTCTTCGGTCTGGGCGACCTGCTGCTCGGCAAGACAAATCTCGCCGCCACCATCAACAAGACCTCCAACCGCAACCTTTACGTCATAACCGCCGTCAACAATGTCAATATGAACAGCATTGATGTATGCGACCTGCTGGACAGCGACGTATTCACAGAGCTGCTCAAAGCGGTGGAAAGTCAGTTTGACTACGTCATCATCGACACGCCTGCCATCGAACTGCTTCCGGACGCGGCGGCAGTGGCAGGCAAGGTGGACGGATGTCTGATTGTGGCGCAGTACGGCCACACACGCACCGACATGATGAAGTACGCCATTGACGTATTCGATTCGCTCGATTCTCAGGTCATTGGCATTGTCACTACCAACTCGCCAAGGCGAAGCGGCGCATTCGGCTCGGTATCGCACTATTACCGCAGCCGCAACAGCCATTCGGGCGACAATCTGATCACCACGCTTCTGGACAATTTCTTCGGCGTGGTCAATATGATTCGCAGCAAGCTTCCCGGCGGCAATCGCAACAGACAATGAGAGAGCCTGCCGACCAATCTCTCCACGTGGAGATCCGTCGGCAGGCTCTGAAAAGCACGGCAGGCAATTCCAATTGCAGTTGGTTTGCCTGCCGTGCTTTTTATTTTTTCCTTGCAAGCTCAGTCATCCGACCTATTCGGGACATCACATGCTCATAGCCCTTCTCTCCGTGCGGAAGAGTGCAATTTTCACAGCTCTTGATTCCGCCGGGAAGATAGACAAAATTTCCCCCGCATTTGTCGCCGAGAGCGTAAAGCGGACAGTAGCAGAAAAGGCAATTGAATGATTCACCAAGCCCCTTGTGGCACGGATAATATTGACACTCTGTGTTGGCAAAGTATTGATAGCTGTTTGATTGATTCATTAGTTGTTCACTCCACAAAAATATCCGGAACATCTCGTCTGACGTTCCGGATGTTTTTTCAGTTTGAGTCGGTGTTGTGTCCTTCGTCACCTGAATTCTGACCGGACTTTGCACCGTTGCCATCCGACAGGCTCTTAATCCTGCTTCTTGTGCTTCTGTAAATGCGGGCGGCGATTCTGCGGTAGGTGCTGTTCCACGCGACGTTGATTTCGGCGCCGACCAGCATGATAAACATACAGAAATAAAGCCAGAGCATGAGAAGCACCACAGCCGTCAGACTGCCGTAGATATTGGCGTAATTGCTGAAATTTTCGATATAGAAGGCATACAGATAAGAGAACCCTACCCAGCCGACGGCGCTCACAAGCGCCCCGGGAAGCTCCTCAAAGAAGGTTGACTTGCGGTCCGGCACCGCGATGTAGCTCACCACAAAGAAAAACACCAGCACACCGAAGCCCAGCAGCCAACGTATTCCCATGGATATGGGCTTGAAAACATCAGCCGCGAAGGGAAGATAATTGATAGCCGCGTGATAGATGCTCTTGCCGAATACCAGCACGCCCAGAGCGGCAGCGATCATCACGATGAACACCAGCGTGTAGACAATCGCAAGCAGCCTCATGCGGATATATCCTCTTGTCTCCTTAATGGAGTAAGCCGACGTCAGTCCCAGCATGATGGAGTAAATACCTGTCGACGAAGACCACAAAGCCGTTATGGCCGAGATGGAAAGCACCGTATTGGACGAATTACCGATGATCTCCTTCAGCATGGCCTGCGCAAAGGAATTGACGCTGTCGGGCAGGAAGGAAACGTGAATGGTCGGAACTCCGCCGCTGAAATACGGCAGAAATCTCAGCATGGTCAGCAGAAGCATGAGCAAAGGGAAAGCCGAAATGATCACGAAAAAGGCGGCCTGCGCTGAAAACGCGCTGATCGAATCATTCATAATGTCGTTTGCCAATCCGCCTATCGCTTTGCCGATTTTCTTAAAAATCCTCGTCATCTCGCGCCTCCCGAAAATCAATTTATCTTGCGCTTTCCGAGTCGGGTTTCCAGACTCTGTAATTGCGTTTAGTGGTTTTCTTGACTACATAAAGTGCGTAGTCCGCCTGCTTCATGGCCTCGTTGATCGCCTCCTGGGAGAATACATGGGCCGTCGAAATACCGATGGAGCAGGACACCCTGTTTTTGGGATCAATCTTGAAATCCTTGCCCATTTTTTCCTTGAGTCTTTGGGCAAAGCCGTCGGTCTCGTCAAGCCGCTGATAGATAGACTTGGCGATCTCCACGCCTTCCTCTTCGCTGGAATCGGGCAGAACAATGACAAATTCGTCGCCGCCGTAGCGGATAGCGTAGCCCTTGTCCTTGGTGATCTGCTTGAATATCTCGGCAAAGGACACAAGAATGACGTCGCCTATGGCATGACCGAAGGTGTCATTATAGAATTTGAAGTTATCCAGGTCAATATACAATACAGCGGTGGTAACATCCGGCGCTGAACTGTATTTTTTCATTTCTTCTCCCAGTGTCTTGACAAAGCCCTGTCTGTTGTAAAGGCCTGTGAGCATGTCCGTGACGGACGTCTGTTCGAGCTTGACATTCATCTGCTTGATGTGTTCCTGCGTCCTGAGGCGTGTAATGGCGTCCACCAGCTGATGGAACGCAACGCTGAATATCGTCAGATCTCCGTCCAGGAAAAGCGAGAAATTATTGGCAAAATTATCGTGCATTTCCATGAGGGCAACCAGCACGCTTTGCAGCTTGCCGTCAACGACGATCGGCACGCCTATTGCCGAAACGACCTTGTTGATGCCGAAAAGTCCTATCAGATCCTTGTAATCGTAGAAAGATTTTTCCAGTCGGTTGGTCATAAATTCACTGGGATTGCGTATGAAATAGGTGACAACGCCCTGAAGCACTTCGGGACTGGGGTGGTAATCCCTGTCGCAGTAGATCAGATCGGCCTTGCCGTTCTCAACGCCCAGATAGATAATTTTGTCGGCGTTGTAATTGTTCTGAATGGAGTACATGGACGTGTTGATGAGGGAAGCGATATCAATATCGTCTCTGTTCATAAGCTCCTGCCAGTTGGTCAGGAAGTTGATGCTCTTGTTCTTGAGTCTGAGCTGCAACTCGGCGCCGACACGGCGGGAAAGTTCGACTGCCTCTGTAACCGTAATCTTCTTCAGTCCGATATTGTAGTGCTTGTTTTCTATTGTGTTGCCGGTAAGGGCGGAATTGATGCGCTCTATCTTATCATGGTAGTTGTTTTTGGTACAGTAATCAAGGCACTTCTGAAGCAGCTCGTTGGCCTCCACGTGTCTGCCCTGGGCGCGGTAAAGATCGGCCTGCTCTATCGCAAAAAGCTCATAGGCAAAGAACCACAGACCTTCGGTGCGCTGGAGATGGAAATTGGCCCGGTCAAAATTGTGCTGTGCCTCCGCAAGGCTGTCTTTGCGCGCGATCAGTCCTCTGTCAAAATAATAGAAGAACATATCGTCGTCCCACAGGAAGTAGCTGGGTTCGCCTTCGGGGAATATCAGGTGATACAAAACAAGCTGCATTCTGTTGAGATAAAGCTGCGCGTTGTATTCGACGCCCATCTTGATGTAACACAGCGCGATCATGCCGTAAATCTTGGACATGTTGCAAAGCTCGAGCTTGTTCTGGTTGAGGTTGTGCATGATACGCACTGCTGTCACCAGGAAGTCACAGCCGCTCTGATAATCTCTGGCGAGCATGGCGTTCACCGCCATGTTATAAAGCGATTCGCCCATATTTTCCGGCTTGCCGAGCTTGTACCATATTTCCATGGCGTTGTTGAAGTAGGCGTCGGCGGAATCGAACTGCTCGCTGACTATGCAGTTATAACCAAGACCGTTGTAAACATTTCCCATATCAGTGAGGTTATCCTGCTTGGCAAGAATCTCAAGGCTCTTTTTGTAGAAATGATCGACGGCGGGATAATAGCCGAAGCTGGACGAGAAAACGACATTCTTTTTGTAAGCTCTGAGTTTGACGGCTTCATTGCCCAGCAAATCCGCAAAATGCATACCCTTCTTGTAGTGGTCGTGAGACTCGCAGAATTCCGGGTCGTCATCGTAATAGCTTCTGTCGTTGCCGAAGCAGAAAAGATAGATATAAGCCAGATGATTGTAATATTGGTATTTCTCCGCGGTTTCCAGGAAATTGGTTTCCGGTTTGAATTCAACGCTCCACAGATATATATTAGTCCAACTGCGGAATTCGACCATGCATTTGAGCAGCTCTGTCTTGAAGATGAGATATTCGTCGCCGGTTTTCGCGGCAAATTCGGCGCAATCCTGCGCATATTTCTGTCCCAGAGCATCCTGACCTGAGCAGGAATGACAGAGAGCAACGAGATAAGTATATTCAAAGTTGAAGCGGTCAATCACCTTATTGTCTGACTGTGGGTTGATGAAACTCTTGCACTCGTCGCAAAGGGTAAGTGTTTTTGGGTAATTGCCCTCCTTGAAATTGGCGTCGGCATACAGCCTGTAAAAACGGTGAATTGACTGCTCTTCCGCCATTAATGTACCCGCATCAAAATTTTCTCTTATGATGTCGCAGTAATAAATGGCCTGCTCCATCGCTCCCATCTCAATCATATTGTTGATGAGCACAAGGTACTCGTCAAAGGATTCGTTGACAGGTACGAATATATCGTTTTCCTCTGTGGAAACATCTCTGTCTTCCAAATCCCAGTCCTGGATCATATTCTTTGACTTAAGCAGGACAAAAAGATCATTTCTGATGGATTTGACATAGTCGGATACGGCAAAGACCTCGTTGATGGTACACAGAATCGCTATCTTATTGTTGGGGTTCTCGGTGATAAACTTGTACAGAAATTCATAGGTAGAAAGAGAAGCAAGATGAACCCTGTTGAAAACGAGCATCAGCGGAACCTTCTGAGAAAAATAATTGAAAATGCCGATAAGTCCGCTGAGAAATTTATTATGTTCATATTCATTCTCAATTGGAATCACTTCTTCGATCCTCTGGCAAAAACCGTTCTCTTTGTACCCGGTATAAAGAGGCTTGTGCAGCGAGTAAACCCCGGCATTATCCAGAAAGGTATCAAATGTCATCTCGGTGGAATAATATCTGTTGTACAGAGCTATGATCCAGTCTATCATCGGATTGTAGGCGGATTTGATGACTCCCGGCTGGAAATCGTGATAAAGTATCTGCACAATGTTTCCGGATTTAAGCATTGCGTCATTGACGGATTTGAGCGGTATCGAGAAAGTGTTGTAATGCTTGAAGAAGCTGACGTTATATTCCTCATAGTAGAGCTTCTGAAGCACTGAATCCACAAGATTGCCTATATACATATCAGCATACGAACTCAAAAAAATCACCCCTTGTCATTTGTTACATTATACCAAATTATTATTTAAATAGCAATAGATTTTAAAAAATAATTATAACGTGATTTTTCAATTACTTTAATAAAGGATAAAATCTACACTCCGTACAAATATCGGCGTCGTTTTTGATGTAAAATGCCGATTTATGGCTTCCATCGTAAAGCAAAAGAGGCGACATTCTCCTGTGCGAGTGGCCGCCTCTTATATGATCTATGATCTATGATCTACGATCTACAATCCATGATTCAATGATTCTTGATTTTATTCATAGCGCCCTTTTCCAGCCGGGATACCTGCGCCTGAGATATTCCCACCTCACGAGCGACCTCCATCTGCGTCTTGCCCTGCATAAACCGCAGCGTCAGAATCCGCTTTTCTCTGGGAGAGAGATTCTTTATCTCCTCCCTGAGCAATATCTCGTCGATCCAATTGCTGTCATCGTTGCTGTCACCTATCTGATCCATGACATAGATCGTGTCGCCCCCATCGGAATAGACCGCTTCATACAGCGACAGCGGTTCGGCTATCGCCTCCAGAGCCATCACCACATCTTCCTTGCGCAGTTCCAGCTCCTTCGCGATTTCCTCCACTCCCGGTTCGCGCCCCTGCTCGCTCATCACGCGTTCCTTGATCTGCATCGCCTTGTATGCCGTATCCCGCATCGAACGGCTGACGCGCACACTGTTGTTATCGCGCAGATACCGCCTGATCTCACCTATCACCATCGGAACAGCGTAGGTAGAAAACTTCACATCCATATCGGTATCAAAATTGTCGATGGCCTTGATCAGTCCTATACAGCCGACCTGAAAGAGATCGTCCGGATTTTCGCCCCTGTTGGAAAACCGCTGTATAACGCTGAGCACTAGCCGCAGGTTGCCCTTGACCAATTCGTCGCGGGCGTTGCGGTCGCCGGCCTGTGATTTTTTGAGCAGCTCGGTCTTTTCCTTTTCGCTCAGAAGCTTAAGACTGGCCGTATTGACCCCGCATATTTCAACCTTGTTAAACTGCACCAATACTTCCTCCCGCCATTTCTGTTACGATGGAAGTATTGGCAATCCGGCGTCGTTTCATTCATCAGGCGCCATACCAAATTTATCCGTTGAGCAGGAATGTCGCGCCGTTGAGATACGTGGCAAACAGCAGCCAGAGCAGATACGGGATTTGCAGCAATGCCGCCGGCTTACTGATGAACCAGAAGCCGATGATCATTCTGATCACCGCGGCTATCAGCACAATAATCCAGATGAACGCCGCCAGCCGCATTTCAAACCAGAAGAAAAGTATCGGCCAGATCAGGTTGATGCCAAGCTGAACAAAATAAAGCCAAAGCGCGTCCGATCTCACGCCCGCCGGAGTGTCCGATGTCAGCACAAGATAGGAGGATATCCCCATGAGTGCGTAAAGCACCGTCCACGCCACGAAAAACACCCATGCAGGCGGACTCAGCGGCGGTTGAAAGAGTTCGTCGTATGCCGCGAATTTTCCCGTAAGTGAGAGAATCAGCCCTACCGCGCCGCCCAGTCCCAAAGGAATCAGCAGCGAGATAAGCAGCGGCTTTAATCTGATGGTCTTGATAAATTTCATAATGCAATGCCTCCTACTCCGGCCGGACGCCGGCGCAATGATACATCACAATTATATGAGCTTTTACTTGGGAAAATGCAAGCTGATTCCGCTCTCAGCCGCCGATCATTTCTCTGAGCTCATCCAGCGACAGCACCTTAACGCCCAGTTCCTCCGCCTTGGTCAGCTTGCTGCCGGGATTCTCGCCCGCCAGCAGATACGAAGTCTTTTTGCTGACAGAACCGGTAGCCTTTCCGCCGTTGGCAATAATCAGAGCCTTTGCCTCGTCGCGTGTCATGCCTTCAAGAGTGCCTGTAATGACAAACGTCAGCCCTTCAAGGCTGCCAGATGAAGCAGGATTGCCTCCGTTGCCCCCGAGATTTGTCATATTGACGCCGCACCCCGCAAGCCGCTGAACAAGCTCCTTCGCGTGTTCGGTTGAAAAATAGTCCCTCACCGATTCCGCCATGATCTCTCCGAAGCCCTCAATGGAGGCAAATTCCTCAGAAGACGCATTCATCAGTGCCTCCATGCCGCCGAATCTGTCCGCCAGCAGACGGGAAGCCGATTCGCCTATGTGTCGGATTCCCAACGCGTAGATCAGACGGTACAGGTCATTCTCCTTTGAACGTTCAATCGCCGCGATGAGATTCTGAGCGGATTTTTTGCCCATCCGTTCCAATGATGAAATATCCGCCTCCGCAAGACCGTAGATGTCCGCGGGCGACTTGATTTTCTCATTGGAAATCAATTGCTCGATGACGGCGGGACCCATTCCCTCGATGTCCATTGCGTCACGGGAGGCAAAGTGTATCATATTCCTCAGAAGCTGCGCGGGACAGTCGGGATTCAGACAGCGCAGCGCGGCTTCGTCCTCCAGATGAAAGACCTTCTCTCCGCATGAGGGACAGACCTCCGGCAGCAGATAAGGCTCACCTTGGCCGTGCGCCGCCACCGATACCACCTCCGGGATGATCTCGCCCGCCTTCCGCAGCACCACCGTATCACCGATGCGGATGTCCTTCTGCGTGATGTAATCCTGATTGTGCAGCGAAGCGCGGCTCACCGAGGTTCCGGCAAGCAGCACCGGATCAAATACGCCGGTTGGTGTGAGAACACCGGTTCGCCCGACTGTCACCTCTATGTCCCTCAGCACGGTTTCCTTCTGCTCGGGCGGATATTTGAAGGCCACAGCCCACTTCGGGAATTTTGAGGTAACGCCCGCCGACTGCCGCAGCTTCAAATTATCCACCTTAATGACAGCGCCGTCAATGTCGTACGCAAGAACACCTCGCTGCGTCCCGATTTTTTCAATGGCAGCGGCAACTTCTTCGTAACCGGACGCAACTGTGAACTCCGGCGATACAGGGAATCCGCATTCCCGCAGGTATGCAAGCGACTGCGAGTGGGATTCAAACGCAATCCCGCTAACCTGCTGTACATTGAATACAAAAATATCCAGCCCTCTTGCCGCCGTGATCGACGCGTCTTTCTGCCGAAGTGAACCGGCCGCCGCGTTGCGGGGATTTTTGAAGGTCTTAAGTCCGTTTTCCTCTTGGGATTGATTGAGTACCGCGAATGTCTTTCGCGGCATGTACACCTCTCCGCGCACTTCAAGAAAATCGGCTTCGGTCTTTATTCTGTGGGGAATGGAGGAGATCGTCATAAGATTCTCAGTGATGTCCTCCCCTACCCTTCCGTCGCCGCGTGTCGAGCCACGCGTCAGAACGCCGTCTGTGTACTCCAACGAGACAGACAGACCGTCGATCTTTTTTTCCACAACAAATTCCGCTCCGGGAAAGTCCGCGCAGAATTGCTCCACTTCCTCCATTTCAAACACGTCCCGCAGGCTCTGCATAGCGACCTCATGCACCACTGACGCAAACTTTGCCGAGGCCGCCCCGCCCACTCTGACGGTGGGGGAATTGCTGTCTCTCAGCTCGGGATATTTCTGTTCCAGCTCACGAAGCTCCCGCATCAGTGCGTCGTATTCATCGTCCTCTATCTCCGGGGAGTCCAGATTGTAATAGGCGTTGCTGTGATATTCGATCAACTCGCGGAGTTTTTTTATCCGCTCGGTTACTTTTTCTGTATCGGGCATTTTTTTCGACTTCCTTTCATCCAATATTTTACACCAACACAGAAGAAATATCAATCATCTAAAAAATTATTGATGTCGTCATAGAGATCGTCACCTGTGTCGACATTGGTAAATGACTCCGGCACCCTTCCCAACAGTACCGTCTCTGACACGGTGAAGCTGCTTACCACCTCGGTGTAGCTGGAACAGCCCGGAATGATCGCCGACACGCCGACCTTCACGTCGCAGATGATCCTGTGCCGTGTCTGGTTAATGCCCGCTCCTTCAAAATCACTCTTAAGATTGGCAAGCACGTTGCCGTAGAGCTGAATCTTCATTCTCACCCTTGGACCCCTGCCCGAAAACAAATCAATTCCTGTGAGCGTTCCCAGCGGAATGGAAATTTCCCTCTCGCAGTATTCCAGAATTTTGTCCTGAATCGCCTTGGACATATTGGTCTTGAATTTGTTCATTTCACGGATATTGGCAGTCATTGAACAAACCGTGCCATCCTCCAATGTGTTGATCGTAATCAGATCGTCATAATGAATATCCGTCTCGGCAAGCACATCCGACGCCGCCTGATCAATCGCAATATTCGCTATGTACCCCGCCTGCACCGCCGTCATATTTTTCAGTATTGGATTGACCCTGTTGTTAATCCACATGAAAAGCATCACCGCTCCAATGACCGATGCGCATATCCTCAGACGAATTCCGTTTCTGCTCAGCCTGTGCCGCTGATATCTCATAAGAATCACCCCTGTTCCATTGTATCCCAAAATACAAAAAGGGTGACAAAAAAGGCCGTCTGCTCTTTTGGAACAAACGACCTTTTTTTGTAGGGTTTATCGCATTATACAGCGTACATCTGAATATGCACGCAATATGGCAAATCCAAATAATTAGCCCTTGACAGCACCGCCGGTAACGCCTTCGACATAGTATCTCTGGAGACACATGAAGAGAACGATAATCGGAACAGCAACGCAGACC
>ONYN01000093.1 GCA_900322085.1 uncultured Eubacteriales bacterium
CAAGCGCATGTAATGGTTGTATCCTCGTATGTGGGATGCATCTTCTCCTGCATGGTTGTCACCTCTTTCAAGATTCCCGTACAGCCGTATGAAAAAATAACGGCTGCCGTGTAATAAGTTTACCAAATAATCTTACCACACGGCAGCACAAAAATCAAGAGTTTTTTTAATTTTTTAAATTATTTTTCGGCAAGTGGATCCGGAGGCATTATTCCTCGACAACAGGCAGAGTGGCAAAGCTCGCCGCCAGCTCTTCATCGGTGGGAATATAATCAGTCATTTCGCCGTTGTGGAATTTCTCATAAGCAAACATATCAAAGTAGCCTGTGCCGGTGAGTCCGAAGAGAATCGTCTTTTCCTCGCCGGTCTCCTTGCACTTGAGAGCCTCGTCAATGGCCACACGGATGGCGTGGGAGCTTTCGGGAGCGGGAAGAATTCCTTCAACGCGTGCAAACTGCTCCGCCGCTTTAAAGACATCAGTCTGGCAAACGGAGGTTGCCTCCATATAGCCGTCGTGATAGAGCTGGGAGAGAATGGAGCTCATGCCGTGATAGCGCAGGCCGCCTGCGTGATTGGGCGCGGGAATGAAGCCGCTGCCGAGGGTGTACATCTTGGCCAGAGGGCAGACCTTGCCTGTGTCGCAGAAGTCGTAGGCGAATTTGCCCCTGGTGAAGCTGGGGCAGGAAGCGGGTTCCACAGCGATAAAGCGATAGTCGGCTTCGCCCCTGAGCTTCTGACCCATGAAGGGGGAGATCAATCCGCCGAGGTTGGAACCGCCGCCCGCACAGCCGATAATGATGTCGGGCTTTACACCGAGCTTGTCGAGAGCAGTCTTTGCTTCAAGACCGATGATGGACTGGTGCAGCAGCACTTGATTGAGTACGCTGCCCAGTACATAGCGGTAGCCTTCGTGAGTGGTGGCGGCTTCCACTGCCTCGGATATCGCGCAGCCAAGGCTTCCGGTAGTGCCGGGATGTTCCGCGAGAATCTTCTTGCCGATTTCGGTTTCCATCGAGGGAGAAGGGGTGACCGATGCGCCGTAGGTACGCATGACCTCGCGACGGAAAGGCTTCTGCTCATAGGACACCTTGACCATATACACCTTGCAGTCGAGTCCGAAGAGTGAACATGCCATTGAAAGGGCGGTTCCCCACTGACCTGCGCCGGTCTCGGTGGTAACGCCCTTGAGTCCCTGCTTCTTGGCGTAATATGCCTGAGCCATAGCGGAATTGAGCTTGTGGCTGCCGCTTGTGTTGTTGCCTTCGTATTTGTAGTAAATCTTTGCGGGAGTGCCGAGGGCTTCCTCCAGGAAGTAGGCTCTGACCAGCGGAGAGGGACGGAATGTCTTGTAGCACTGTCTGATCTCTTCCGGAATCTCAATAAACGCGGTGTCATTGTCCAGCTCCTGCTTGACAAGTTCCTCGCAGAATATGGGATAAAGCTCTTCCGCCTGCAGCGGCTTGCCTGTGCCGGGATTGAGCAGGGGAGCGGGCTTGTTCTTCATGTCGGCGCGGACATTGTACCATGCCTTGGGCATTTCGTCCTCGGAGAGATAGATTTTGTAGGGAATGTTCTTGTCGGTTTTCATTGCGATCTTCCTTTCGGTTTTTTCTTAAAAGAAATAGGTGTGATGTCGGGCAAGGAAAACAAAAAACTCCTGTCCCAACTGCTTACTGCTGGGACAGGAGCGATAAAAATCAAACACCTGCGGTACCACCCGGCTTGCCGGCTGCGTTGAAACAAACCGACCACCTTTGACGCGCACGTTAAAGAAATCATGCGCTTCGCCATGATAACGGGTGCGAATTCCCGTCGATTGCTACTCACGGGCCGTACATCCCAAGCCCGCTTTCGTTCGCCCTCATAAGTCCATTTGCCGTGACATACATTGCGGCATCACACCAACTGCCGCTCTCTTGGAATGTAAAATTCCCGGCTACTACTCTTAATCACAGGTTTTAACGTGGTGATTATAGCACTGTGAACATAAGATGTCAAGAGGTTTTTAAAAAATTTGTTTCTAACATCACAGATAACCGTCGATAAAATCTGTGATTGCGTTAAGAATTCCATACAGCGTTCCACCTGCCGAAAGAAGCGTATCATTTGCGCAGATTTCCACATAGCAAATTGCCGCAATGAAGAAACACAGGATAACTGTTATTGTCATCGCAAAGAGGAAAGCTGAAACGTCTACATGAAGCTGCGTGAGTTTTTTCATATATTTCTTCACAGTCCCTTAGTTTACTACATATTTTTCCAGCACATTGACCAGACAGTTTCCCACCATCTGTCCGGAATATCTGGCCTCGGACAGTGTGTTCACATCGGTTCCGAATTCGATGAGCAGCGAATTCGGCGTTAAGTCCATGTTGTACCGGAACGGCGCAAAATACAGCGGACGGGCTAGTCCCTCGTATTTGTCCGCCATCTGCTTTTGCAGCTGAACGGCTATGATCGAATTGTCACGCCATCCGTCAAAATCCAGCTTGCCCTCGTTGTCGCAGCCTGTAATGATCATAACCTGCGCGGCCTTTTTGCCATTGACGGTGGCTGTGGGCTTGATCTTGGTGCCGTCGTCCTGCGTCATCGAGTCGCGGTGTACGTCAATCACCATTTCTATGGAAGGGTATTTTTTGAGATATTTCTTTATCGTCTCGCGTGCGCGGTTGTACGCGCCGGTGTACTCGGGGTAATCGTGGTAGGTAGTGATGTGAAGGGTACGTATTCCGGCCGCGTTGAGCTTCTTTTCGATCTCGTCACCGACCGCAACCACACTCTCGGATTTGTCTGTGGTTCGGGGATTGTACTTTTTGCTGTAGCTGTCGCTGTCCTTTTCGGCATAGCTTTCGGTGGTGTGGGTATGCACCAGAAGCACCTGATATCCCGCGTTTTTCTTTATCTTGCATCTGGCGGGGGAACTGAGCAGATTTTTAATGTCCAGATCATAGTTGGAATTGCCGTCCTTGACATATACGCTGCCGTAATGGTAGCCGGAATTTTTGATGGTCTTTTCGATCACCTTGCCTTGGGAGGAATCATCTGCGCTCTTATCCGAAGAATCGGACGGTTTGTCGGATTCGGCGTCACTGCTGACGGAACTGCCTCCGCTGACCTTTTTCTGTTCTTGAGCCTGTTCCTGCGCATCTGAGGACACGTCTTCGCTTTCTGTCGGATTGTCGGATACTTTGTCCGGCTCGTCCGGCTCGGCGGTGAAATACGATACCGCCGACGTCGGCATCATGCTGTGCGCCGAAGCCGATGAAAGCTTGAATAATATGGCGCCTACCGTGCCAACGCCGAGAATCGTCAGCGGCAGCGACACCGCCGCCGCACCTGCGGCGATCGCCGCTATTGCCCTGCGGCAGCTGCACAGCCCGGAATGTACCGAAAAAGATTTGTATTTGCTCATATTTTTTACCTCCGCTGCGGTTGTTGACCGTGTCTTTATACTATTCTTCATTTTCCGAAGAATGGTATTTCACTGCAATGAATATGCGGCGGTGAGGCGAAATATGATGTTCTGCAAAGATTATTTTGCCCCTCATACTAAAAAATATGCAAAAAAATTAACCAAAAATCAAAATATTCTGCCATAATTCCTTTACAATCTGATTTGAATTATGTTATAATAAAACTATCAAGGTTATATACGGAGGTCGTTATGAGCAACGAAGTAAGAGGATACGGTGCAAGACCCGTCATAAACGCGGAAAAATCAAAATACCTTCCCGCTTCCAACAAGCTGAAAATCGGCTTGTTCCCCAAGGTGGAAATAAAAAATCATATGGAAAAATACAATGTCGATCTGTCTGTCTGTCAGCCGGATGACGCGGCGGCATATGAGAATTTTGCCGACTATCTCTCCCGCAGCTTCAAAGAGGGGGAACGTCCGCTTGATCAGAATCACGGAAGCCTTATCTGTCCCTGCGACGGATATCTGACCGCTCATTTCATCAACAGCCTTTGCATGGTTCCGGTGAACGGGCATATGTATTCTGTCGACAAGCTGCTCGGCGGCGAGGGAGACGCAAAGGAATTTGCCGAGGGTCTGGCGCTGATCATCCGACTGGACGAGGCGGATCCGCACAGATTCATCCATATAGATGACGGTGTGGTATGTGATTTCCGGCAGCTTGACGCCGAAAAGAATATGGAGGACAGCATGTTCTTCGGACCGAGGAGCTGCACCATTATGAACACAAGAAGGTTTCACGGTGTGGCGCAGGTGGAAGCCTGCGGCAATGCCAGGGGCGTGGAGCAGCTGGGCGATCCCGAAAGCCCGGCGTTTGTCCGCGGAGAGGCCAAGGGACGTTTTCTCTGCTCTACCGCAGGTATTATTCTGCTCTTCAAGAAGGGCATGATGTTCCCGGATGACGAATTCATGGTCAACACCCGCAATGGGCTTGAAACCCGTGTGAAAATGGGCGAAAAGCTCGGCGTGGCCATATCGGTTATGTGACGGCCGTATTCTTTAGGAATTCTTAAGCTTTGAAATATTGATTTACCGGCCGCTGTGCGATACAATGAGTATCGGACAGCGGCGTTTGATTTTTTTAAAAGGAGTGAAATGAGCAGAAATGGAACAGACAGTTACAGGCAAGTACAATACCGCGAAAATATTTACCGATGTGGTGGAGCAGTCGGCCTTAGACCAGATAAAGACGCTTTGTGACCAGCCGTTTACGCAGAATTCGCGGATTCGCATTATGCCGGACGTTCATGCGGGGGCGGGATGCACGATCGGCACGACAATGACGGTATCGGATACGATAGTTCCCAATCTTGTGGGAGTGGATATCGGCTGCGGCATGGAGGTAATAAAGCTGAAAAATAAATTCATCGAAGTGCAGAAGCTCGACAAGGCGGTTCGCGCGAGAATACCCGCGGGATTCAATATCCGCGGCAGGGCGCATGAACTGGCCGATGAGATTGATTTGACCGAGCTTTACTGCGCCGACAGGGTGGATATCGGAAAGGCATACCGCAGCATGGGAACGCTCGGCGGCGGCAATCACTTCATTGAGGCCGACAGGGACGAAAGCGGAGGCATTTATCTTGTCATACATTCGGGCAGCCGTCATCTGGGACTGGAGGTGGCGTCTTACTATCAGGAGCAGGCGTGGAAGGCGCTGAATGCCGTGCCGCAGGACGAAGTGCGCAGCCTGATTGAACGGTACAAGTCCGAAGGCAGAGAGCAGGAGATACAGTCGGCTCTGAAATCGCTGACTGACGGAATCAGCAGCGAAGTTCCCCGGCAGCTTGCCTATGTCAGCGGAAGTCTTTTTGACATGTATCTTCATGACATGCGGATCGTGCAGCGTTTTGCTATGCTCAACCGCAAGGCGATGGCGCGGGAACTGATGAAGGAAATGAAGCTCAAGGCCGACGGTGAATTCACAACCATACACAATTACATTGATCTCGACCGCATGATTCTTCGCAAGGGAGCCGTATCCGCCCAGGCAGGTGAGCAGCTGATCATCCCCATCAACATGCGGGACGGCTGTCTGCTCTGCACCGGCAGGGGAAATGCCGACTGGAATTATTCCGCTCCTCACGGAGCGGGGCGTCTTATGAGTCGCAAGGAAGCGCGTGAGAGTTTTACCGTCTCGTCGTTCCGCAAGGAAATGCAGGGCATTTACTCCACCTCTATCAACAGTGAAACGCTGGACGAATGTCCGATGGCGTACAAGCGTATGGAAGATATAGTGGACAATATTTCTCCCACGGTGGATATAGACCGCGTTATAAAGCCGATTTACAGCTTTAAAGCGGGAGAGGAGGAAGCTCCGCGCAGAAAAGGCAAAAAGTGAAGATGGATAAAGGAAAGTTTCTTTGCGCGGTGTTGTTTTTTGCGACGCTGCGCAAAGAATTTTTTGTGCGGCGGATATTTTTAAAAATAACCCTTGTTTGTTGCGGAGACTTATGATATAATTACTTTTATCTCAATGCATGATGGAAAGGCGGGTAGGAAGCATGAATCTGAAAAAGCCTGCGTTTATTATGTTTGACTACGGACAGACACTTATCAAAGAGGGCCAGTACAACGGAGCGGACGGATTTGACCTGCTGTTGCGCTTTGCTTCTTCCAATCCTCTGGGCGTTACGGGAGAAATCCTGCAAAGTGAGTCCGAAAGGCTCAATGCCGAGCTGGGCAGATTTAACCCCGCGACACGTCACCTTCGGCTGACCGAGATGCCGGAGGAGTGCTTCAACCGCTGGCTCTTCACTAAATATGGCATAGAATTCCCGTCCGGAACCGACCTGCGCAGTCTGGAATTCCCGTTCTGGCAAAAGGCGAATCCCTGTGAGGCTTGCGAGGGCATTGGCGATCTTCTCACCTTCCTCAAAGGAGAAAACATCCGCACGGGCGTGGTAAGCAATCTGTCGTTCTGCGGCGATACCCTGCGCAGAAGGATTTACGACGCCATTCCGGAGGCGGACTTTGCATTTGTGATTTCGTCCTGCGATTATCTTTTCCGCAAGCCCAGCCGGCATATATTTGAAGCGGCTCTTGCAAAGGCCGGTGTTGCCGCGGATCAGGTGTGGTTCTGCGGAGATCAGTTCATCCCCGATATACAGGGTTCGTCCTCTGTCGGGATGACTCCGGTGTGGTACAAGGGAAATCTCAGGTACGACAGCGAATGTGAGATGACCGACGGCATTGAGATATACCACTGGAATGAGCTTACAGAGCTGATCATGTCGCTGGACTGATCAATATTTTTATTATTATATTACGGGAGACAATGATAATGGATTTTGATTTTGAAACAATGTCTGATGAAGAGATAAACGAGCTTGTTGACCATCTTATGAACGGCGCGGACGGTAATGAGCGCGTCATTGCCCAGGCTGCCGCCGCCGCAAAGGTCTGCGCCGACAGAGGCAATGCCATGGCGCAGTACAGATACGGGACATTTCTCGCGAGTGGCAACGGAGTGGACAAAGACGACGCGGCCGCCGGGGAATACTGGAGAAAATCCGCCGCGCAGGGATATCCCGAAGCAAATAACAGGCTGGGAATGTGCGCGCTGTATGGAATATCCGGCGAGGAAAAAAATCCGGAGAGGGCGGCGGTGTATTTCAGATCGGCAGCGGAAGCCGGACTTCCCGACGCCATGTTCAATATGTGTATGCTATACGACACCGGCACCGGTGTGGCCAAGGACAGCAAGAAGGCATATGAATATATGAAACTGGCCGCGGATAACAATCATCCGGCGGCTTGTACCATGCTCGGACTGAGAATGGCATTTGCCGGCACTTCGTCTGCGGAGGAGAGGGAGAAGGGTGCGTCCTATATTCTTACTGCGGCGGAATCAGGCAATACAGAAGCCCAGATGCTTTACGGCATGTGCTGCGAAAACGGCACCGGAGTGGAAAAGGATCTTGCCCAGGCCTGCGGGTGGTACCGCAGGGCGGCAAAGGCGGGCAATGCCGCGGCCAATCAGGCGCTTGCCAGACTTGGATTTCCGGGTGTAAACTGACCCATTAGCGGTAACGTGATTTGTCTGTTCTTTGTGAATGAGGTTTGTGATTGATGTGGAGGGTTCATTATGATGGTCAGGATATTGAAGCTTTCGGGACTTCCCGAAGCCAGAATTAAAGAATTGGTGGAGAAGCTCACCAGATGCAGGATGGTTTTTTCCGCGGTATTTTATACGGTGATGGTTTTTATCGTTATCTTCGGCATATCGGGAGATGTCTATGCCGGATTTCCCAAACCGGCGCCTTATATCATCATAGCTATTTTCCTGTTCATGGCTTTCATACGGATGTATCAGTGCATGGTAGATGACAGATATATCAAGCAGCTTGTCGAAAAAAGGTTGGAGGATAAGGAAAAAGAGGAGAAAAAGGGCAAGAACTCAACCAACGATCAGATGGAAAAATAACGGTTCAACATGCGTCGCCGGCATTGCTGTCAGCGGCGTTGTTTTTTTGCCGGCGCATTTCACGGAATATCATCATCGCAAGCGGCATAACGAATATTCCCGACGCGCCGAAGAGTCTGCCGCCGATATATACCCCGGCGAGGGTGAAAAACGGGTGAAGCTCCAGCCGTCCGGCTATCAGTTTAGGCTCCAGCAGGCTGCGCACCGTTTCAATGATCGCGTACATCACGATCAGCATCATTCCGGAAACAAATCTGCCTGAGATGATTTCGAATATTCCCCAAGGGACAAGGATGGTTCCGGTACCCAGCACGGGGAGAATGTCTATCAGGGATATGACAAGCGCAATGGTTACGATATTTCCGATGCCGTGACCCGTGAGCGACATGATGCCAAATCCCGCGACCAGTTCCGCAAAAGTGATGAGCATCAGAGTACCGTAGGTTTTTATTAATGCCGACACGGTGCTGACGGATACTTTAATCAGTCTTGCCACAATGGCTGTCGCCTGAGGGGACAGCCAATTTTTTACCGAGGCTTTTATTCTGCCGAATTCACCGCAGGCAAAGAGTGCCGACATCACCGCAAATACCGTTGCCGCCACCAAAGACGGAAGTCCCGAAACCAGTCTGGTGGAGCGTCCCAGAACGGACGGCAGATATTGACGGTAATTTTCTGTAAAGAAATCAATGCACCAGTTGGCGCCGGAAGCGACAAAAGCCGTAAACTTTCCCCACGCGCTTGCGTCCTTCGCGTTGACTGACGCTTCGGAGAAGAATTTTCTCAGACTGTCCAGATGGGCAGGTATTCCCGGACATAATGAAACCGCGCCGTTGACCGCCGAGCATATGATCAGGCACAGCGCCGCGGCTGAGGCGAAAATCAATGCCGATGTCAGTATGACACAGCACAGCTTCCTGCTCAGTTTCGGAATTCTGGAGGACAGCAGCGCGGCGGGCTTCTGCACCAGCGCCGCAATGCTGAGTCCGAAAATAAACGGTGCGATAAGCGGCAGAGCATATTTTATCGCGAGGTAGAAAAGAACAGGGAAGAGGATCATTTTCAGCGGATATTTTGATGAATATAATGAATTTGACGAATTTGATATACATTGCATTGTAATGACACCCTATCCTTTTTGGAAATATTTCATAAAATAAATCTTGTAAATCGGAAATATATGATATATAATAGCTTTGTAAGCGTTACCATAAAATATTGTTACCCTGAAAGGGAGAGAAAAATTTGATTTTTGGCAGAAATAAATTCCTGCGAAGGATCATATCTCTTGTGACAGCGGCAGCCACGCTGCTGGGAACCCTGACGCTGCTCGGCTCTTGCGGAGGCAAAAGCAAGATCATAGTCTGGGTCTATTCCGATGAGTATCGCAGCGAACTGGAGGATTTTCTCAAAACCACGCCGCTTGATCTCAGCTTTGACGCCCGGATTCGCGTGGTAAATTCCACCGATTTTGAAACCGAGCTGAATAAGGCCGTAGAAAGCGGCAAGGACATTCCCGATGTTTTCATGCTTTCCCCCGACAACATCAAAAAATATATTGAATCCGACGTTACGGCGGACGTTTCAGAGCTGGGGCTGGAGGTCACATCGGAAAAATATTTTCCTTATGTTGTCGAGGCGGCGACCAATCAGCACGGCAGTGTCAAGGCTGTCGGATGGCAAGCCGACCCGGGAATCTTCATGTATCGCAGGTCGATGGCAAAGGTGTATCTCGGCACCGACAACCCTGACGAGATTCAGTCGATGCTGTATGATTGGGATCAATTTTATGCCACTGCGCAGAAGATTTCGCAGCAGTCGGACGGCAAGACCCGGATGCTCGCCGGTCAGGAGGATATGCTCAAACCGTTTATTTCGTCTGATGACCAGCCGTGGGTGCGTGACGGCAGCCTTGTTCTGAGCCAACGCAAGCAGGAGTATGTGGATTATATGCAGAAAATGGCTTCCGGTCATCTGATGTACACGGCAGAGCAGTGGTCGGAGGCGTGGCTGAGCGGAATCAGCGATACGCAGAGTGTGTTTGGCTATTTTTCCTCCGGCATCTGTATGCTGTATGTGATGAAGAAGGCCTGCGGCGGCAAGATGAAGGGGGAAGGCAGCTACGGGGACTGGGCCGTTGTGCCGGGACCTGCCAGTTATTGCTGGGGCGGCAGCTGGTTTGCGGCTTACAGCGGGAGCAGATGCAAAAGTGAGGCGGGCGATTTCATATCGCTTTTCACCGGCTGTACCGACGATGAAACGCGCATGGACCAATCCATAAGATACTTCCGGACCACAGGTGAATTTGCCGCCAGCAGTGAAATTGTCACCAGCGTGAGATTTGACCCGCAGTTTGAGGATTCCTTTATAGGCGGTCAGAATTATTACCAGCAGCTTTCGATCGTCGCAAGGAATGTCTCAATGAGCAATATGACGGAATACGACAATGACATAGGCGGAATATTCAACACTTACATGAACCAGTGCGCAGGCGGTCTTAAGACGTCGGAACAGGCAATCAATGACTTCAGGACGTCGGTTAAGGTCGCGTTTCCCGAGATAAGTGTGGAATAGTATGAGAGTTTTTTACAAGGAGAGATGACTTATATGAACAACAGATTTTGCACGCGCTGCGGCGCATTGCTCAGACCCGACGATACCTGCCCGAACTGTGACGGCCATTACCATTCCGCGCCGAGTCCGCAGAAAAGCGGCGGCTTTGATATCGCGTCATTCGGCAGCGGTCTGCTTGACTGCGCAAAGGCTTTCTTTTCCCCTGAGCCGCACAGAGCGGTGGACGCCGTTGCGGATGACGGTCTGATGTGGATTGTTTTCGGCGCGCTCAATGTCATATCCGCTGCGCTGGGAACCTCGGTGGTGTTTGGCAACGGCATTGACTGGGCGATGAAAAAGCTGATAGGCTTTGATTCGTATATGCTGTCAAATCTCATCTCACTGGACGTGAACCAATCGGGAGTGGGTATTTTCTTCTTTTCACTGCTGACAATGGCGGGATGCCTTGCGGCATTTGCGGGGATACAATACCTGTTTTCCTCACTGGAAGGAAAGAAGCTGCCTTTGATGAGAACCTTCAAGGCTGTGACAATCTGTTTCTTCCCGATGACGATCATGAGCCTGGCAGCGTTTCTCTTTTCGTTTTTCCTTTTCCCTGTTGCGGTGGTTTTCGTTCTGATCGGCATGCTGGGAAGCATTACCATGTTCAACGACTACGCCAAAAAAACGGGCGGAGAAATGTCCTTCTGGTTCAGAGTGCTTTGCAATGCGGCGCAGATAGTGGCAGCCGCGATGATTTTGGGCATCTCTGTGTCGGTGTAACCCATCATTCATGTGATTTAAAAACCACCTTCGCGATTTGGCGGCAATTGATACGCCGGATCGCGGGGGTGGTTTTTTCGCCATAATTTGCAAAGTGTGTATTGGCAGGGGGAGGATATAATATGAAAGAAATCATCATTCAAAAAGGATCTGTTGAAACATGCGTAAAAAAATAGAATATGCGTCGGTCTTTATATTCGGAGCGGTATGCTACAGTCTGATCGAAATACTCTGGCGCGGACGAACCCACTGGACGATGGCGGTCACCGGAGGAATCTGCCTGTTGCTCATACACGCCTGCAACGAGCGGCACAGAGATCTTGATCTATGGAGCAGATGCGGACTCAGCAGCTTTTATATCACATCGGTGGAATTTGCCGTGGGGTGGCTTCTCAACGTGAGGCTGAATATGATGATATGGGATTATTCCGGCAAATATCTCAACGTGATGGGGCAGATATGCCCCGAATACTAGGCATACTGGTACCTTCTGTCGATACCGGCTGTTATGCTCAGCAGTCTTATTCTCGCGTTGAGAACGGCGACAGCTCAGACGGCGGGGTGAGTTGGGCAAGAATTAACAATCTGGCACTTTACAGACGCGGGAAAAAGTGGTATAATGCAGAAAACGGGTGTATTCCCGTTTATGTTGATTATTTTTTTGTTTTTACAAACATCGCATACACTATAAAACACAAAAGGACTTGATTGATAATGAGAAGCAAGGTTATCAGAGAATACGATGAGCTTTTGAATAAGGTAGAGCGGATTCACTTTATCGGAATAGGCGGTTCCGGCATGTGTCCGCTGGTTGACATTCTTCTGGGCGACGGGAAAATCATCACCGGTTCGGACGTTGACGACAATTCCGATACAGTCAAGCGTCTGCGCTCCTTCGGCATTAAAGTGGCAATCGGTCAGCGTGCCGAGAATATCGGAGACGCGGAGCTGGTGGTCTATTCCGCCGCAATCGCCAAGGACAATCCTGAGTTGGTCGCGGCGATTCAATCGGGCGTGCCGACCATTGAGCGTTCGGTGCTTCTGGGCGCTGTCTGCCGCAGATACAAGAGGGATATTGCCATATCCGGCACCCACGGCAAGACCACCACAACTTCCATGGTAACAACAATCCTCATGGCGGGACAGCTCGATCCGACCGTTGTGATCGGCGGCAAGCTGGCGCTCATCGAGGGCTACGGCAGAGCCGGCAAGAGCGACCGCATGGTTTGTGAGGCATGTGAATTTGTCGATACGTTCCTTCAGATCACTCCGGAGGTCGCCGTCATTCTGAATATTGACGCCGATCACCTCGATTACTTCGGCACACTGGACAATATCATTGCTTCCTTCCGTCAGTTTGCCGGTCAGACCACCGGCGCTGTCATTGCCAACGGCGACGACGCAAACACCATGAAGGCGCTCGATACCACCAAGGCAAAGATCATCACATTCGGTCTCGATCACAGGAACGATTATTACGCCGAGAACGTCCAGCAGGCAAGCGGCGGTTTCTGGAAATTTGACCTTTTCTATCACGGCGATAAACTGACAGAGATTACCCTGAAAGTTCCCGGTGAACACAATATTCTCAACGCGCTTGCCGCGGCGGCGGCTTCGATTTACGTCGGCGCGACTCCCGACGATGTCAAGAAGGGACTCGGAATGTTCTCGGGCGCTTCCCGCAGATTTGAGATTCATACCGTACATAACGGTATCACCATTGCCGACGATTACGCACACCATCCCACCGAGATAGAGGCGACGCTTCACGCCTGCAAGGAAATGGATTACAAGCGCGTATGGGCGGTGTTCCAGCCCTTCACCTACACCCGTACCAAGCAGCACATGCAGGAATTTGCCGACGTGCTGCAAATTGCCGACAGGGTCGTGCTGACCGATATTATGGGCGGCAGGGAATTTGACGATCTCGGCATTAAATCGGAGGA
>ONYN01000014.1 GCA_900322085.1 uncultured Eubacteriales bacterium
CACAATACTCGCTGCATTATTATATAATCAGCTTTGAAAGGATGTAAGTACAATGGCTCAAATCAAGCCCTTCAGAGGAGTACGCTACACTGAAAAAGCAGGAAAAACTGACGATCTGCTTTGTCCCCCGTATGATATTATCAGCGAGAAACAGAGGCTGGAATACCTGCGGAAAAATCCCAACAACGTCATCAAGATTGAGCTTCCCGTTGAGGAAAATGGTACTTCCGATCGCTATGCCGTCGCCGCATCGGTCCTGGACGGCTGGATGAAGGAAGGAATTCTACAGCGTGATCCCAAACCGTCGCTTTACATTTACGAGGAGGAGTACAACGTTGAAGGCCGGACAAAAAGTGTCAAGGGCATTATCAGCCTGGTAAAAATTGAGGAATTTGAAAAAGGCATTATCATGCCCCACGAATTCACGCTTTCCAAGCCCAAGGCTGACCGCCTTAACTTAATTCAGGCCACTCACTCCAATATCAGCACCATCTATTCGCTATACACTGACGACCAGCGGCGCACGGCTTCCAAGCTGGATCTGCTGACCGAGCGCAGACCTGATACCGAAGCCGTGGAGGGGGACTGCACCCACCGTCTCTGGGTGGTTGACGATGAAGCCGAAGTCGCAGCGCTTTGCCGCGATTTTGACACGAGGAATCTCTACATCGCCGACGGACATCACAGATATGAAACCTCGCTTAAATATCGCAACATGTGCCGGGAAGCAGGCGCGCCGGAGGGTTCACCCTGCGATTACGTAATGATGCTTCTGGTCAACATGGACGAAGATCAGTTTACACTTTTTCCGACTCACAGACTGATCAAAAACGTGGAGAATTTCGACGTTGAGAGCTTTCTCAAGGGGATTGAGGAAAACTTCCATGTAGATAAGCATCAGGGCGTAAGCAGCATTAAGCCCACTCTCAGCAAATATTATGAACAGGGCAGCAAGGTTACCGCATGGTACGTCGGCAATGACACATGGTATCTGCTCAGGCTCAGAAGTTCCTGCGACGAAATGGACAAAATCATGCCGGAAAGCAGTGAGGCGCTTAAGACACTCGATATCAGCATACTTCACCAGCTCGTACTTGACAGAGTCATGCACTGCAACAACGAGGACTGCGTCAATTATACCCGCAGCTTTACCGAGGCGGTCGAGGCAGTCGATGAGGGAAGATATCAGTGCTGCTTCATTCTCAATCCCACCAGAATTCAGGACATCAAAAATATCGTGGACGCCGATGAGAAAATGCCTCAGAAGTCCACATATTTTTATCCTAAGCCAACCACCGGTCTTGTCATGAATGTTTATGAGTGATATTTGTTCGGACAGAAATTGAGGCGATTACATAAATAAGAAAAAAGTGACTTATTTGTATTTATTTTTAATAAAAAATATAAAAAAATACTTGCTTTTTTACTTGTCATGTGATACAATGAAACTACAATAATTATATGGAGGTGCTATCTATGGCATACAAAATCAGTGAAGATTGCATCGGATGCGGTGCTTGTGCAGCAGGTTGCCCTGTAGAGGCTATTACCGAGGGTACTCCTTATGTCATCAACCCCGATGTTTGTATCGACTGCGGCGCATGTGCTGACACATGTCCTGTCGGAGCTCCCTCTGCTGAGTAATTTTGTTTTTTCATAATTACTTACTTAAAGTATAGAGCTGGTTGTTGAAAAATGTACATTCGGCGGAACGCTCCCGCTTCGGAGGCGTTCCGCCGTTTGATTTCCCCTGCAAAAAAGGGCTGATTATTTATTAATAATAATGTTAATTTTGATTTTTCAAGGGAACCGCTGGCGAACGGCAGAGTGATTTTTGTCAGCAAGGATTCCCGCTTCGGCACTGACGCTGTACTGCTGGCGGATTTTGCGTCACCAAAAAGAATCGACCGTGCGGTCGATCTATGCACAGGCGGCGGAATCATTCCGCTGCTGTGGCTGTGCGGCGACGCTCCCCGTGAAAAGATGATTGGTGTGGAAATTCAGCGCGCATGTTGTGAGCTTGCCCGCATGAGCATTGCGGCAAACGGCGACGGCGAGAGGTTTGATGTGATGGAATGTGACCTCAGACAGGTTGAGAATTATCTGCCCAGGGAGAAATTCAGTCTGGTCACCTGCAATCCCCCCTACTTCGCAGCTGGTTCGGGATTTGCAAACAAGAGCGAGAGCCGCACCATTGCCCGCAGTGAAACAATGTGTCATTCACTTGACGTGTGCCGCGCAGCGAAATATCTGCTCAAATACGGAGGTCGGCTGTGTTTGTGCCAGCGTCCGGAACGCATGGCCGATGTGATCTGCGCCATGAGGGAATGTCTCATCGAACCCAAGCGGATCCGGCTTGTGCAGCAGAGAGCCAACTCCGAACCGTGGCTGGTGTTGGTAGAGGGCCGCAGAGGCGGCAGACCGGGTATAAAATTCATGCCGACTCTCATTGTGGAAAACGGCAGCGGCAGTTACTCCGATGAAATGCGTCAAATATACGGAAGGTACGGTGATGAAGCAAAATGGCAGGAAAACTGATTTTGGTGGGTACGCCGATCGGCAACCTGGGAGACATTAGTCCCAGAGCGCTGGAAGCGCTGGAAAGCTGCGATTTCATTGCCGCAGAGGACACCCGCGTGACCATGAAGCTGCTCAATCACTTCGGCATAAAGAAACCGCTGATCAGCTATTATGAGCACAACAAGCGCACAAGCGGCGAGGTCATCACCGCCAGGGTAATGGCGGGCGAGACATGCGTACTTGTGACTGACGCAGGAATGCCGGCCATCAGTGACCCGGGTGAAAATATTGTGGACAAGTGCCATGGTCTGGGCATCAATGTGACCTGTGCACCTGGTCCAAGTGCCGTTGTGACGGCACTTGCGGTGTCGGGAATGCCTTCGGGCAGATTTGCCTTTGAGGGATTTCTGAGCGTCAACAAGAAAAGCCGCAGGGAACACCTTCTCGAAATAAAAAACGAAAAGCGCACCATGATATTCTATGAAGCACCGCACAAGCTGGCGGCAATGCTTGCCGATATGTACGAGGCACTCGGCGAAAGACGCATTGCCATTGTACGGGAGCTTACCAAGCTGCATGAGGAGGTAATCCGCACAACCCTTTCGGAGGCTGCGGCGAGGTATGCCACCGACGGCGGGGAAACTCCGCGCGGGGAATTTGTGATCATTGTGGAGGGTGCCGCCGCAGATTCAGTTGACGAACATTACACGCCTGAGCAGGCGGCGGAAATGGCACGGTCGCTTGCGGAGGAAGGTATGTCGCTCAGCGAGGCTGCAAAACAGGCGGCAAAGGCTACCAACCTTAAAAAGGGCGATATATACAGACTGCTTGTAAAAGGTGAAAACGAGTAATCCTTTAGAGCTTGCCAACGGCTCTTATGGATAAGCATGAATTTTTTATAAAAAAACAACATAAAAATAAAGAAAATCCGATTTGTTCACTCTTTGTTCGTTTTTATGTGCTACAATAATAATTAACCTGAACGGTTTATCCTTTTTATTTTATTTTGAAGGGAAA
>ONYN01000051.1 GCA_900322085.1 uncultured Eubacteriales bacterium
ATTTGCAATATTTGATAAAAAATATTTTGAAAAAAATGCAATAGTATGTTACAATATAAAAAGAACTATTCTGTCTATTTAGTTTTGTAAAAATAAATAAATTTCTAAGGAGATTTGATAAACTATGGCAGTTATGAGACTTTTTGTAGAGAAGGCTCCGGGCTTTGACATCGAAGCCAGAGGCGTTCTCTCTGACCTGAGGGATAACCTCGGAATGACCGGCATTGAGGGGCTGAGACTGCTCAACCGCTACGACGTTGCGGGACTGACGGAGGCTCAGTACGCCCAGGCGAAGAAAACCGTATTCAGTGAGCCGAATGTCGATATTGTCTATGATGAAACATTTCCCATTGATCCCGACGTGAGAGTATTTGCCACCGAATACCTGCCCGGTCAGTACGACCAGAGAGCCGATTCCGCCGCACAGTGCGCACAGCTTCTCACACAGGGCGAACGTCCCGACGTGCTGACCGCCAGAGTGTATGTGCTCAGCGGCGACATCACCGATGAGGAATTCGACCGCGTCAAGAGCTACATCATCAACCCTGTTGAATCCCGTGAAGCGTCGCTTTACAAGCCTCGCACGCTGGAGCAGAAGTTCGACATTCCCGCAGATGTGCAGGTGCTGGAGGGCTTTATATCGTGGGACGACGATAAAATGGCGGAGTATTTTGCCTCTATGGGCTTTGCGATGACGCTCGACGATCTGAAATTCTGCCGCGATTACTTCCGCGACGATGAAAAACGCGACCCCACTGTCACCGAGCTGAAAGTGATTGACACCTATTGGAGCGACCACTGCCGTCACACCACATTCCTCACTGAGCTTGACGACGTCAAGGTGGAGGAAGGCGGTTATGAGGCGGAGATCCGCAGGGGAATCCGCAGATATCTTGCGGCGCGCGCGGAGGTCTACGGGGAGGATACAACGCGTCCCGTGACGCTCATGGACATGGGTACCATCGGCGCCAAGGTTCTCAAAAAGCGCGGACTCATTCCCGATCTCGACGAGAGCGAAGAAATCAACGCCTGCTCGATTGAGGTCCCCGTTGAAATCGACGGCAAGACCGAGCAGTGGCTTGTCCAGTTCAAGAACGAAACACACAATCACCCCACCGAAATCGAACCCTTCGGCGGCGCGGCGACCTGTCTGGGCGGCGCTATCAGAGATCCGCTGTCGGGCAGAGCCTATGTCTATCAGGCAATGCGCGTGACCGGCGCGGCAGACCCCAGAGTTCCCGTTTCAGAGACAATGGAAAATAAGCTTCCCCAGCGCAAGATTACCACTGGCGCCGCCGCGGGATATTCCTCCTACGGCAACCAGATTGGCCTTGCGACCGGTCAGGTGACGGAAATTTACGATTACGGCTACACAGCCAAGCGCATGGAGATCGGCGCTGTGGTTGGCGCTTCACCTAAGAAGAACGTGTTCAGAGGCGTTCCTCAGCCGGGCGATGTGGTGGTTCTGCTGGGCGGCAGAACCGGACGCGACGGCTGCGGCGGTGCGACGGGTTCATCCAAGGCGCACAACAGTTCTTCCCTCGAGACCTGCGGCGCGGAGGTCCAGAAGGGCAATCCTCCCACCGAGCGCAAGATACAGCGTCTTTTCCGCAACGGCAAGGTTGCTTCCATGATCAAACGCTGCAATGACTTCGGCGCAGGCGGCGTGTGTGTCGCCATAGGCGAACTTGCGGACGGACTGGACATTCGTCTGGACGACGTGCGCAAGAAATACGAGGGTCTGGACGGCACCGAGCTTGCCATCTCCGAATCGCAGGAGAGAATGGCTGTCGTGCTGGAAAAGAAGGACGTTTACAAATTCATCGCCGAGGCTGAGAAAGAAAACCTTGAAGCCTACGAGGTGGCCACCGTTTCCGAGACTCCCCGCCTGAATATGGTGTGGAGAGGCAAGACGATTGTCAGCCTTTCGCGCGAATTCCTCAATACCAACGGCGTAAGACAGCATGCCTCCGCCAAAATCAAGGCGGTATATCCCTACAACGACTACCGCCTTTCGGTTCCGTATGAGCTGAGAGGTCTTTCGGTGAGCGACGCCTTGGTAAAAAATATGGGCAGACTCAACGTCTGCTGCCAGAAGGGTCTTTCGGAGCGCTTTGACGCTTCCATCGGCGCTGCTACCGTACTTATGCCCTTCGCCGGCAAGAATCAGCTCACGCCCGAAGAGGCGATGGTGGCAAAGCTGCCTGTCGACAAGGGTGATACCGACTGCGCTACCGCAATGTCCTTCGGATATGTTCCCGGACACACCGAATGGAGCCCTTATCACGGTTCCGCGTTCGCGGTTGTCGAGTCGCTTTCCAGGCTGCTTGCGGTGGGTGCGAATCCGCTCAATGCACGCCTGACATTCCAGGAATATTTCGAGCGTCTGGGCGACAAGCCTTCCCGCTGGGGCAAGCCCGCGGCGGCTTTGCTGGGCGCCTTGACCGCACAGCTTAAAATGGGTACCCCTTCCATCGGCGGCAAGGATTCCATGTCCGGCTCCTTCAATGACCTTGACGTACCTCCGACGCTGGTGAGCTTCGCACTTGCGACTACCAGCGCGAAGAGAACCCTTTCGGCGGCATTCACCAAGTCCAATTCCACCGTGGTGCTGGTTCCCGTGCCTTATCACAAGAAGAGGTCACACATGCCCAAGTGGAACAAGCTGCGCGCTATGTATGAGAATGTGTATCACATGATTTGCGCGGGCGATGTGCTTTCGGCGAGCGTGGTACACGAAGGCGGCGCAGCCGCTTCGGTCATCAAGTCCTGCTTCGGCAACGGACTGGGCTTTACATTCGAGGAATCCGTGACCGACACCGAGCTTTTCGCTCCCCTTTCAGGTTCGCTCATTCTGGAGCTTAAGGATGGCGCACGTGTGATAGAGGGTGTAAAATATATCGACCTCGGCAAAACTACCGTCAATCCGCTGATCAGAATCGGCAGCGGTAAGGTCGCGCTTGCCAAGCTGAAGGACGCGTGGATGTCTCCGCTCGAGCCAATCTTCCCGGTTGTGCCGAAGTCCAAGCCTGTGGTCAAGAATGTTCCCATGAACACAGCAAGAGCCTCTTATCCGACCATTCTGCCCGTTACCGATGCCAAGCCGAGGGTATTCATTCCGGTCTTCCCCGGTACCAACTGCGAAATCGACACAGCGAAAGCCTTTGAAAAGGCGGGAGCAAAAGCGGATATCCTTGTTGTGAGAAACCTCACTCCCTCCGCCATCGAAGAGACCATCAAGGAAATGGCAAAGAGAATTGCCAAGTCCCAGATTGTCATGCTTCCCGGAGGCTTCTCGGGCGGTGACGAACCCGACGGTTCCGGCAAGTTCATCGCAACCACCTTCCGCAACCCTGTTCTTGCTCACGAGGTCACAAAGCTGCTTGAAGAGAGAGACGGCCTGATGCTGGGTATCTGTAACGGTTTCCAGGCGCTTATCAAGCTGGGTCTGGTGCCTTACGGCAGAATCACCGAGATCGGCAAGGACGATCCCACGCTGACCTTCAATACACTCGGCAGACACGTTTCCCGCATGGTCTACACCCGCGTCAGCTCGGTCAAATCTCCGTGGCTGCATGAGTGCGAGGTCGGGGAGCTGCACACCGTTCCGGTTTCCCACGGCGAAGGCAGATTTGTCGCCGACGAAGAGATGCTCGGCAAGCTGATCGCCAACGGACAGGTTGCCACACAGTACGTCGATCCCAACGGCATGCCTTCCTCCGACATCGAATGGAACCCCAACGGCTCTGTATGCGCCATTGAAGGCATCACCTCGCCCGACGGCAGAGTATTCGGCAAGATGGGTCACTCTGAGCGCATGGGCAAGGATCTTTACAAGAACGTTCCCGGTGAAAAGGATCAGAAGATTTTTGTATCAGGCGTAAAGTATTTCAAGTAAAAATGTAATCAAAAAATCCCGGCTGTTTCTCAGGTTGATCTCTGAAAAGCAGTCGGGATATTTTTAAAATGATGCAAGAAAATCAGTCGACAATGACTTCGCCTTCGACGTGACCTGCGCAGCCTGCCGCGTTGGATTCGTCGGTGTCAATGTGCATGGCCGCGGCGTAGCTGGGGCTGACTCTGACCACAACGTCACCGAATGTGGTGGTTCTGTCGGCGGTCTCGATTTTGACAGAAACGATCTGGCTGTCCTTCACGCCGAACTTCTCAGCGTCCTCGGGAGTGAAGTGGATATGTCTCTTAGCGGCGATAACGCCGTTTTCCAGCGTGATTTCGCCTGCGGGACCTTTGAGCACGCAGCCGGGAGTGCCTTCCAGATCGCCGGATTCTCTGATGGGAGCGGCAATGCCGATCTTACGGGCGTCGGTGAGCGAAAGCTCCACCTGGGAGGCCTTGCGTGTGGGGCCGAGAATGGATACATTCGGCATAACGCCCTTGGGGCCGACGATGTCAACTCTCTCGTTGCTGGCGAACTGGCCGGGCTGGGAAAGATCCTTCTTTTTGGTGAGCTGATAACCCTCTCCGAAAAGCGCGGCGAGATGCTCATCGGTCAGATGAACGTGACGTGCCGATGTTTCAACTAAAACTTTCATTTGTGTAAATCTCCTGTACAATAAATTTGCATTGACAGCCGACAAAATGCAGTCGGAGTCTCCGCATGACGTCACTTATATTCTAATACTCTTGGCCGCCAAATTCAACCCATTTTGCTATAATTTTTTTAATTTTGCAAATTGTTGCCGATATGTGATTAAAATATATGGGTACTTTTGTAAATAATGAGGTAATAAAGCGTAAATTTTAAATAATTATCGTTGAAATTGATACTCGTATATGGTACAATAAATAACATAATTAGCCTTTGAGAGGGGTTTATAAAAAAAGAATGGAAAAACTCACAATAGGATTGTTTAACGATTCGTTCCCGCCGTGTATTGATGGCGTTGCCAATACAGTGGTGAATTATGCCCGGGTCATTCAGGCCCATTACGGCCGGAGTGTGGTTGTCACGCCAAGGTACAAAAACGCGGTGGACAACTACCCGTTTCCCGTGATACGCTATATGTCGCTTCCCACGGAAAAAACCAGAATCCGTTACAACGCGGGCAATCCTTTTGCCATCGGAGCTATCAGGGAGATAAGAAAGCAGAATCTTGATCTGATTCATGTTCACAGTCCTTTTACGGCGGCCTATATTGCCAGAAATGTCAATCTGCATCACAGACTTCCTGTGGTGATGACATACCACACAAAGTTTGACGATGATATTGCTTTCACCGTCAACAGCAAGTCGCTCAGAAAAATGGTGGCCTCCATTGTGGTCAATAATTTCAACTATGCCGACGAGGTGTGGACGGTAAGCCACGGCTGCGCGGCTTCGCTCCGTGCTCTCGGCTACCAGGGCGATTACCGCGTGATGGTCAACGGCGCGGACATTACGCTTGACCCGGCTTCCGATGAGGTGATGCGCAAAGTGCAGGCCGACACCGGATTCAATTCGGGCGAACTGGTCTTTATGTACTGCGGCAGAATGCAGTGGTACAAGGGCATCAGAATTATTCTCGACTCTCTGGTGAAAGTGAAGGCTGCCGGTGTGAGATTCCGAATGATATTTGTCGGCGGCGGATACGAGCTTGATGAAATCAAGGATTACACCCGCAAGGTCGGACTGGTAAACCAGACGCTCTTTACCGGCCCCATATATGACCGTGCGCTGCTGAAGGGCTACTTCACCCGCGCCGATCTCTTCCTGTTCCCGTCCACCTACGATACCGCGGGCCTTGTGGTGATGGAAGCCGCCGCGTGCAGGACTCCGAGTGTGCTGATTAAGGACAGCTGCGCTTCCGAGATTGTCACCGACGGACGCAACGGATTTATCTGTGACGAAAATGCCGAAGCTTTTGCGGCGGCCATACTCAGCGCCATCAACGACAGAAGCGCGTTGGCGCAGACCGGAATCAACGCCGCTAAAGAGGTCTATCTGTCATGGGACGATTCGGTCAAAAACGCTTACAAGCGGTACGAAGAGATTTATAATGAATGGTACTCATTTGGCAACATGCGCCGCAAGAGCATCAAGAAGGTTGGAAACGATTCATAACGCATGCCGCATAGCCTGATAAATTAACACGGCTGTTCCATAGGAATTCTCCCAGTGGAACAACCGTGTTTTTTTATCAGAGCCTGCCGACTTTTATTATCTTGACCAATACCACACGCTTGGGCGTGGCCTCCGAGACGGAAATCCGGTAGCCGTCGAATTCCACTCCCTCTCCGACAGAGGGGATTTTGCCCATCCGTTCGGTCAGCCAGCCGCTTATGGTGACGGCCTGGCTTTCCTCGTCCTCGTCAATGCCAAGCAACTCAAAGACCTTTCCCAGCGAAGCAACGCCGGCGACAATGTATCCTCCGTCGTCGCAATGTTCTATTTCGCTGATAATCTCGTCATTTTCGTCCCAGATTTCGCCGACCAGTTCTTCAAGAATGTCCTCGAGAGTGATGATCCCCACGGTGCCGCCGAACTCGTCCACCACTACAGCCATATGACAGCGGGCGTGCTGGAATATTTTGAGAAGCTCTGAAATCTTTGTATTCTTTGGGATATATTCCACCGAGATGAGCATGGAGGCAATGTCGATCGTCTTGTCAAAATACATCTTCTCATAGAAATCACGCTCATGAAGAATCCCTACAATGTTGTCTATGGTACCCTTGTACACGGGAATTCTGGAGAAGTGGTTGTTTTTGAACAGGGAGGCGAATTTTTCCGGCGGGGTGGAGACCTCCGCCGCCAGAATATCCACTCTGGGGGTCAGAATGTGTACCACCTCCAGGTCGTTGAATTCGATGGCGGAACGGATCAGTTCGCCCTGATTTTCCCCTATGCCGCCCTCGTTCTGCGCCTCGTCGACGATGGTGATCAGTTCGTCATCGGTGATGGCTCCGCCGCCTTCCACCCGCAGAAGCCTTGCAATCAGCTTTTTCCACTGGGTGAAAATCCAGTTGATGGGGGTCAGAAGCGCCTGAAGCAGCGAGATAAACGGCGCGGAGAACATTGCGAAGCTCTCGGGGACTTCCTTGGCGATGCTCTTGGGGGTGATCTCACTGAATATGAGCAGCAGCACAGTCATTACCAGTGTTGACAGAGCCGGACCGGCGTCTCCGAATGTCGCGGTGAAAAGCAGGGTGGCGATGGAAGACGCCGCTATGTTGACGATGTTGTTTCCCACCAGCACGGTGGAAAGCAGATTGTCGAAATTCTCGGTAAGTTTCAGTGCGCGGGCCGCCTTTTTGTTGCCGTCGGAAGCCATGCTTTTGAGGCGTATGCGGTTGACACCGGAAAATGCCGTCTCGGTGGCGGAGAAATAGGCTGACAGTGCGATCAGCAGGATCAATGAAATGATGCTTATCTGTGTGCTGTTCATGGTGTGAAGCAGAATCCTCCCGGTTGGGTATTATTGCCCGTAGGTATTGTTGAAGAGGCGCTGGAATGTGTATTCTCCGTAGAGTGTATAGATGTCTGTGATGACAACGCCTTTTTCGGGAAGGGCGTTGATCACCTGTCCGTTGCCGATGTATATGGCGGCGTGACCTGTGTATTGGCTCCCGGATTCATAGACCGTCGTGCAGAGGTCGCCGGGCAGCGCTTCATCCTGCGATATGACAGTCCCCTTGTTGTGCTGTGCCGCCGCCGTGCGTGGAAGACTGATCCCGAAGTGACCGTAGACCTTTTTGGTGAATCCCGAGCAGTCAATTCCGTTTTTCAGATCATTGCCTCCGTAGACGTAGGGTGTGCCGAGAAATTGCATGGCGTAATTCACCACGTCCTGTCCGTTAAGGGACTCCGGCGCCTTTTGGGCGGTGGTGGTCGTAGTCTTTTTGGCGGTAGAAGTGGTGGTAGTGGTTGTGGCGGCGGCAGTAGTGGTGGTAGTCGTAGTCGTGGTAGTGGTGGTAGTCGTAGTGATTTCCGTTGTCGTTCCGGGCTCGGTTGAGGACGAGGCGCTTTCACTGCTTTTGGAAAGATACGGGGGCAGGGATTGAAAAGTGTCCGCGCAGCCGGTTGCCAAAAAAGCCGTCGCGATCACGAATGCCGCAACCGTGCGGAGCATTATTTTATGGTTCATCATTGTAAGTTACCGTCCTTTTATTGAGATAAACTTTCCCCAAAGTCTGTCTCCGCAGAAGCGTCATAAATTATAATCTATTTTATATCACTCCGACAAATAATGCAACCGATTTTTTGATAAATGCAATGGATTTCTTTCTTCCATTATAAAAAAATATATTGAACCAACTGCCATTATGCGCTATAATATCATTTAACATATATAAGATTCTGTGAGGTTAACGGAAAAATGCTGAAATTACTCCGATACTTAAACAATTACAAAAAGGAAAGCCTGCTTGGACCTCTTTTTAAGCTGCTGGAGGCATCGTTTGAACTGCTGGTTCCTCTGGTGGTGGCCGCCATCATTGACAAGGGCATAGGCGGAGGGGACAAGGGCTACACTGTGAAAATGTGCCTGCTGCTGGCGGCACTGGGCGTGGTCGGACTGATCAGTTCGGTGACGGCGCAGTATTTTGCGGCCAAGGCGGCGGTCGGATTTGCCTCCAAGGTGCGGCACGTGTTATTCGGCCACATACAGAGCCTTTCCTACTCGGATATCGACTCGCTGGGAACGTCTACTTTAGTCACCCGCATGACAAGCGACATGAACCAGGTGCAGTCGGGCGTCAACATGACGCTTCGCCTGCTGCTGCGTTCGCCGTTTGTGGTGTTCGGCGCGATGATCATGGCGTTTACGGTGGACGCAAAGGCCGCCATGACCTTTGTGGTGACCATTCCGCTGCTGTCGGTGGTGGTGTTCGGCATCATGCTCATATGCATTCCGCTCTATCGCCGCGTGCAGGAGAGACTGGACAGCGTCCTGCTCTCCACCCGCGAGAATCTCACCGGCGTAAGAGTCATACGTGCCTTCTGCAAGGAGGAAGAGGAAACCGGACGCTTCCTGCGCCGCAATGAGATGCTGACGGAGGCGCAGAAATTTGTGGGCAGAATCTCGGCGCTTATGAATCCCGTGACGCTGGTCATCATTGATTTTTCGATTATCGTCCTTGTCTACATCGGCGCGCTCAGAGTCGATCAGGGAATGATTACCCAAGGCGCTGTTGTGGCTCTATATAATTACATGTCGCAGATTCTTGTAGAACTGATCAAGCTGGCCAATCTGATTATCAGCGTCACCAAGTCGATTGCCTGCGGCAACCGTATTCAGGCGGTGCTGGATATGCAGCCTTCCATGCGTTTCCCCGGTGAAGACGAGGCGAAGAAGGGCAATCCTCAAAGTCAATACTCGGTGGAATTCCGCCACGCTGACCTGCGCTACGGTCATTCGGGCGAGAATGCCCTGACCGATATTGACTTCAACGTGAAGAGGGGAGAGACGGTCGGTATAATTGGCGGCACCGGTTCCGGCAAAAGCTCACTTGTCAACATGATTCCCCGTTTTTACGATAGCTTTGCCGGAAAAGTGCTGGTGGACGGTGTGAATGTGAAAGATTATTCACGCCAGGAGCTTCGCGGAAAAATCGGCGTTGTTCCGCAGAAGGCGGTTCTGTTCAAGGGAACGGTACGCGACAATATGCGCTGGGGAAATCCCGACGCCTCCGACGAGGAAATAAACGCCGCTATTGCCGTTGCTCAGGCGGCGGAAGTCGTGGCAGGCAAAGAAGGCGGTCTGGACTATATGATAGCGCAGGGGGGAAAAAATCTCTCGGGCGGTCAGCGGCAAAGGCTGACCATTGCCCGCGCACTGGTCAAAAAGCCGGAGATACTCATTCTGGACGACAGTGCTTCGGCGCTGGATTTTGCCACCGACGCGGCGCTTCGCAAGGCCATCAGGGAGATGGAAGGCAGCCCTACGGTGTTCATTGTTTCGCAGCGTGCGGCGTCGATTGCTCACGCCGACAAGATCATTGTGCTTGACGACGGCAGGATAGCGGGAATAGGAAATCATGACGCCCTTTTGAAAAGCTGCGAGGTTTACCGCGAAATATACAATTCTCAGTTCAGCACTGAAAATGGCGGAAAGGAGGCTTCACGATGAAGAAGAACGGCACGGTTACCAAGGTCCTGCGCTATATCGGAGCGCATCGTTTCTGGCTTGCGGCTTCCATTCTTTTTGCGGGAGTATCGGTTGCGCTCACTCTCTGGATTCCATTGCTGATCGGACAGGCGATAGACTGCATTATCGACAAAGGACAGGTGGATTTCACCCTTATCAAGGGTTATCTTTTCAAGATCGTCGCGGCATCGCTTGCCACCGCTCTGCTGCAATGGCTGATGAACACCGTCAACAATAAGATCACTTTTGAAGTGGTGCGGGACATAAGAGACGAGGCATTTTGCAAGATACAAAAATTGCCGCTGGGTTACATTGATTCCCATTCTTACGGCGAGACGGTCAGCCGCGTGATCGCCGACGTCGATCAGTTCGCCGACGGACTGCTGATGGGATTTTCCAATTTATTTACCGGAGTGGTCACGATACTTGGCACGCTGGTATTTATGCTGATGCTTCACCCGGGAATCACTGCCGTAGTGGTTGTGATGACGCCGATTTCGCTCTTTGTGGCGAGGTTCATTTCCACCCACACCCACGACATGTTCAAGCTTCAGTCCGAAACGCGCGGAGAGCAGACCGGATTCATCGACGAGATGGTGAATCATCAGAAGGTGGTGCAGGCATTCGGTCACGAGGCAGAGAATATGATCGTGTTTGACGAAATCAACGAACGGCTTGCCAAATATTCCCTTCGGGCGACGTTCTTTTCCTCGCTGACCAATCCCGGTACGCGATTCGTCAACAACATCGTCTACGCGGCCGTCGCTCTGGTGGGGGCGTTGGCGGCGATCAACGGCAGCATTACGGCCGGCATACTGTCCTCCTTCCTGAGCTATGTCAATCAATATACCAAGCCCTTCAACGAGATATCCGGCGTCATCACCGAACTGCAAAACGCGCTGACCTGCGCCGGAAGGATATTTGAGCTGATAGAGGAGCCTGCTCAGGTTTCCGATGAGGGCAATGCGGAACTGTCCGACGTCAGAGGAGAAGTGACGCTGGAGGACGTTTCCTTTTCTTACCTACCGGAGGTCAACCTGATCGAGCATTTGAATCTCAGCGTAAGCCACGGCAAGCGGGTGGCCATTGTGGGCCCCACCGGATGCGGCAAGACGACACTGATCAACCTGCTCATGCGGTTTTACGACGTCAGCGACGGCAGGATTGGTGTCGACGGAAACGATATCAGGGACGTCACCCGTCGCAGTCTGAGGCGCAATTACGGAATGGTGCTTCAGGAAACCTGGCTGAAAAACGGCACCGTCAGAGAAAATATCTGCATGGGCAAGCCTGACGCGACGGATGAGGAAATGACAGCCGCCGCGAAGGCTTCACATGCCCACAGCTTTATCAAGCGTTTGCCCCAGGGGTACGACACGGTGATCAGTGAGGAGGGCGGAAGCCTTTCACAGGGACAGAAGCAGCTTCTGTGCATAGCCCGCGTGATGCTTTGTCTGCCGCCCATGCTCATTCTCGATGAGGCGACGTCCTCCATTGACACGCGCACCGAGATGAAAATACAGGACGCGTTTGCCCGCATGATGAAGGGGCGCACGAGCTTTATCGTGGCGCACAGACTTTCGACAGTGCGCGACGCCGATATGATTCTTGTGATGAAGGACGGACACATTATCGAACAGGGAAATCACACATCGCTTCTTCAAAAGGGCGGTTTTTATTCCAGACTATACTACAGCCAGTTCGATGGCTGAAACCGGTTGGATAGTTGACCGTCGTTTTGCTTGTTAAATTTTAGGAATAAAATGAGATATTTGCGTATTTTTGG
>ONYN01000069.1 GCA_900322085.1 uncultured Eubacteriales bacterium
AAAATAAAAAACAAATTGAGAAATAATTAAAAAATATACAAAAGCCATATTGTAATTTCCGTTAAATGTAGTAAAATAGAATTATTGCGAATATAACGAATACATAGAACGGAGGTCATGTTTTGCTTGGCAATATTATCAATGTGAAAATTAATTTTGACAAGTCATATCACGGCTGCTATGACGGCAGACATTACGTCGTTCATACCGGCATTGCTACCGACGACGACAGAACTTGCGACGCACACACCCTGCGCAACATTCTGGTTTTCAGTCCCGACGCTCCCCTCACGCATCCCGTCGTCCGCGTCAAGGTGATGGCTGTCACCGAACTGCACGGTAAGATTTACTACATATGCTGCGGTGAAGCTGCCATTCTTTATGCTCCTGTCATTCGTGAAGTGCTGGGCGGCTCGCTCGATCTTTCCTCGGCGCGCATCACCTGCCTGTATGAAAAGTCCTGCGGCGCGGTCATCTTTCGCCGTCACAGCGGCAATGTCGAGTATCTGCTGATCAAAAACCGCAAGGGCAACAACTGGGGCTTTCCCAAGGGGCATATGGAGGTCCACGAGAACGAACGCCAGACCGCCGTGCGCGAGGTCAAAGAGGAAACCGGACTCAGCGTCCATCTCAAAGACGGGTTCCGCACTATCAGCGAATATCACCCTAAGGGTAAGATCACCAAACAAGTCATCTTCTTTTTAGCGGAAATGCCCGAAGAAGATGTGGTCATTCAGCCATCTGAAATCGAACGGTTCATCTGGGCGGATTACAGTCTCGCCGTAAAAACCTTCCGCTTCAACAACGATAAAAAGGTTCTCTCACAGGCCAAATCCTGGATCACCGATCATCTGTTTTAAAACGGAAGATCACCGATCATCTGTTCTGACAATTTTTTCGTCAGATCATCCATCGGTTATTTGAATAAAAAACAGCGTAATTCAATTATATATGCGCAAAGCCGCACTGTCAACCAATTTTTGCAGGCAGTGCGGCTTTTCTTTTGTTCAGTTTTTTAAAGAATCATTTTCAAAATGACAATAACAGCATGAAAAGACAAAAGCAACATCGGGTCATTACTCGGTATCATTTTCCCCGAAAAGATTTTCCGGGGAAATATCCTCCCGGAACAACATGGGCAGACTGACGCCGAACACCTTCGCAAATGCTTCCACCTCAATATCGGTAACAAATCGCTGTCCCGACTCAATCCGCTGGACGGCATTTTTGTCCATGTCGTAACCCATCAGTTGCAGCCGCCCGGCCAATTCCCGCTGGGAAATTCCCTGCTGCTTGCGCAGCGCGGCAATATTTTTGCCGCACACGTTGTTTCGTCCGTCCGAGGACCTGTTGTTGAACATATAAACCCCCCTTAACGCATTATTCCTATTATCATTATAACGGGTATCGGGAAATTTATGACATTCACCAAATGTCAATCGAACAACTGTTTGGTTTAATATTTTATAAAATTGAGAATTTATTTTAATGTGAAGTGTGAAATGTGAAATTTCATTAGAACGAGCTGCACATTTTAAGACTATAATGTTCATAGTTGCCAATTTGAATAATGCATTTTAACAGTCATGCTCATTTAGTACATAACTTCACATTTCACACTCCTCTAACTTCTCATTTTCGCGCCGTGATACACAGCCAGTCGCTCTGCTCATGTACGGCAAGAATGTGGAAGCCTGCCGCCTCAATGGCCGCTTTGACTTCCTCTCCCCTCGGTCCGATAATGCCGGATGTGATGAAAATCCCGCCATCTCTGGCCTGTCCGTATGCCGCCCTGCTCATGGCGATAATCACGTCCGCCACGATATTCGCCACCACCACGTCATACCCACCGCCGATTTCCTGCCGCAGCGCTTCATCGTCAATGACATTGCCCACCAGCACGCGGTAACGGTCGAGAGAAAGCGCGTTCATGCTGAGATTTTCCATCGCCGTCGCGGGAGCCGCCGGGTCGATATCCACCGCCGTCGCATTCTCCGCGCCGAGCAGCAGCGAGAGGATGGACAAAATACCGCTGCCGCAGCCGAGATCCAGCACTTTATCCCCCGGCTTGACATATTT
>ONYN01000115.1 GCA_900322085.1 uncultured Eubacteriales bacterium
CTGTGGCGATAACCAATTGACCCAGATTGATGTTTCTGCCAATACCGAGTTGGAAACATTATCTTGTGAATTTAACCCGATTGTGTCTTTTGATGAATCCAAGTATTCCTTCTTGAAGAGCCTATGCTGTGAGGGTCTGAATCTGACAAAGCTGGATTTGTCCAATTACCATGTATTGGAAGAGTTGTATTGCGGTTATAATCAACTTACAACTCTGGATGTATCTACTATTCTTACATTAAAAAATTTATCTTGCCAAAACAACCGGCTGACATCACTGGACGTTTCAAATAATACTGGGTTGGAAGGTCTTGTGTGTGATGGTAATAATTTGAAATCAGTGGACGTGACGAAGAATACATCTCTGACATGGTTTTCGTGCGGCAATACTCAATTATCTGTATTGGATGTGTCAAATAATAAGTTATTGCAGCATTTGTATTGTGACAACAATCGGCTGACTACGTTGGATTTATCGAAAAATACCGAACTGCAATATCTGAATTGTAAGAATAATCAACTCACATCTTTGGATTTGTCAAATAATCCTTCTCTTGGTGGCGATTGGGAACTCTTAATCTCATTTAACAGGTTTACATTTGCGGAAATCTACAATTCATCATTGCATGAAAGAGCTTATCCATATGCTCCTCAGACCCATGTGATTCCTTCCACATTGAAAGCCGGAGAAAGCATAGACCTTTCTTCTGAATACAGCGTTGACGGTACAATATCTGAGTTTGTTTGGTACGATTCAGACGGAAATGTTGTTACACCTACCCAGTCAGCAAATGGTGTGTTTACTTTTGGAAAAGAATTTGTCGGCAAAAAGCTTGTTTGTAAGATGACAAACGCAAAATTGCCCTATTTTGAAACTGAAGGCCATATAGAGTGGGCCGCTGACGAACCTAGAGAAGTAATCGGAGATACCAGACTCACCACTACCGAAGTCACAATTGAGGAACCTGATCCCGTGTCCGAACCCGAAACAGAGCCGGAGTCCGAACCCGAAACGGTGTCCGATTCCGATATTCCCGTCAACAACAACTCATTCGTGGACAGTGCAGAGTACAGCGATGATATTAAGGTGACGGTCAACGGTGTGGAAATCGACATCAGAAAGGTGCAGCTCATTGTCAGCAATATCGAAACCAACAAGAAAAAGACAGTGCTTGACGCCATCAAGAATTATGCCAAGACATTCAACGTGACCGAAGGCAACACAGCGCTCTACGATATTTCTCTGGTTGACAACAATAAGGTTCATGTCAAGGTGGAGAAGGGCAAAATCAAAATTTGCCTCAAATACCCGGACAATCTCGCCAGACAGTCAGAGAAATACACCTTCAGGCTCTATCATCAGAAGGATGACGGAACCATTGAGGAAATTCCTGTAGTCTGCAAGCCGGACGGCATATATTTTGAAGCTACGTCGTTCAGTCCCTTTGCCCTTGTCTGGAACGAGAAATCATCCACCGGTTCTCCCGGTACCGGTGAATCCTCTGTGGTTATCTGGAATATGTTTATACTCCTGATGCTGTCGGCAGCTGCCGGAGCCATTGTAATCTACAGAAACAGATTTGCCGAAGCCGAATAATCCCTGCCCAATAAAAAATATCTTCCTATCACCTCATGCCGTTTCCGGTTCACATTTCTGTTTGTGAATCGGGAACGGTTTTTTATTTGAAAAAATCTATTGGCATTTCCTGGAATATGTAGTATAATCAGAATAATCAAATGACAGGGCTGTTTTTTGCGGACGGGAGGTGATACAGATGCCTGATAATGAAAAAGCCGGCAGTGAAAAAAGACTGGACGAAATAAACGGTACAGTAGAGGAAATTTCCTTCCGAAACGAGCAGAGCGGCTTTACCGTGATGGAACTGGACGTCCACGATGAACTTGTCATTGCCGTCGGCGTGCTGCCTCCGGTCAATTCCGGCGAAGAAGTGCATATGTATGGGCATTGGACCACTCACCCGAAATTCGGAAGGCAGTTCGCCGCCGAGAGCTGCGAAAGCCGCATGCCCTCCGGCGCATCCGCCATTCTGAGATATCTTTCATCCGGCGCGGTAAAAGGAATAGGTCCTTCCACCGCAAGTAAGATGGTAGAGGCTTTTGGCGACCGCACGCTTGAAATCATCGAAAATGAGCCGCTGAGACTTGCCGAGATTCGCGGCATTTCCAAAAACAAAGCCGAACAGATTTCAGAGGATTTCCGTTCCCACTTCGGGCTGAGAGAGGCAATGGCTTTTTTGGGGCGGTATCACATCAATCCGAATCAGGCGCTTGCGGTATGGAAGCGATTTGGGGCGGGCTGTATCGAGCTGATTAAGGATGACCCCTATGTTCTCTGCGCCGATGACCTGCATATCGGATTTGAGCGGGTGGACGCCATCGCCATGAGCATGCAGAAATCTCCCGACAGCGGCAGACGAATCACGGCGGGTCTGAACTACGTGCTTTCCCACAATCTGGGCAACGGACATACCTGTCTGCCAAAAGAAAAGCTGCTCGACACAGCCGCTTCTCTGCTCGAAATAGAGCGCGATGCGGTCGCGGAGCAATTGGAAACCGCCATTGACGAAAATGACTTCATGCAGGATGAAATAGACGGTACGGCGTTCATCTTTCTGCCCTATATTTACGAAGCCGAATTGTACTGCGCCGGCAGGATAGCGACAATGGCAATGTGTCCCGCCGAGCCTGTAAAGAATTACGCCCGCCAGATGGACTTAATTGAAAGCATGACGGGCATCACTTATGACGCTCTTCAGACAGAGGCGATAGACGCGGCGATGAACAAGGGATTGCTGGTGCTCACCGGAGGTCCCGGCACAGGCAAGACCACCACACTCAACGCGATTATCCAGCTTCTTGAAATATACGGTCATAAGGTGGCCATTGCCGCGCCGACAGGGCGTGCGGCCAAGCGCATTACGGAAATCACCGGTCACGAAGCCAAGACCATTCACCGCCTGCTGGAGGTGGAATGGGGCGAAAATGACACGCAGTCCTTCGCGCGCAATGACAAAAATCCGCTGGACTGCGACGCGCTTATTGTGGACGAAGTGTCGATGACAGATATTCTGCTCTTCCAAAGTCTGCTCAGGGCGGTCAGATTCGGCTGCCGGCTTGTGCTTGTGGGAGACAGCGATCAGCTCCCGAGCGTGGGAGCCGGAAACGTACTGGGGGATTTGATTCAATCGGAGCGTGTGCCGGTTGTGGCACTTACCGAAGTGTTCCGACAGGCGCAGAAGAGCGCCATTATTATGAATGCCCATCGGATTGTGAACGGGGAAATGCCGCAGCTCGATTTGCTGGACAACGACTTTTTCTTTCTGCCCATGCGCGAGAAGGAAAAGATCACTCAGACGGTCAGCGACCTGTGTTTCACACGGCTGCCGGACGCCTACGGCTTTAATCCGCTAAAGGACATACAGGTGCTCTGCCCCGGTCGGAAGGGAGAACTGGGTACCATTGAGTTGAATCGGGTGCTTCAGCAGCGATTCAACCCGCAGCACCAGAAACGTCCCGAAATCAAGGTCAACGGCGTAGTCTTCCGCCAGGGTGACAAGATCATGCAGGTCAAAAACAACTACAACGTGGAATGGACCAAGGACGACGGCACCGAAGGTACAGGCATTTACAACGGCGACGTCGGAATGTTGGAGGAAATAGACAAGCTGCGAGGATTGCTGAAGGTGCGGTTTGACGACCGGACGGCGCTGTATTCCATTGACAACGCCGATGAGCTGGAACACGCCTATGCCATTACCGTGCATAAGAGTCAGGGCAGCGAATTCCCCGCCGTCATCATTCCGATGTACCCCATGGCGCCGCAGCTTTGCTACCGGAATTTATTATATACGGCGGTTACACGCGCAAGGTCAATACTGATTATGGTCGGACACAAGCAGGTGGCCCTGCAAATGGCGCGCAATCAGAAAAAAACGCTGCGCTATTCGGCGCTTGATGTGTTTTTAAGGCGAGATTTGAACTAAGAAAGGAACAACTGAAATGGGAATGTTGGATCAGATAAAGGAAAGCCTGACGGAAATGATCTTTCCGCGCAGGTGTCCGCTCTGCGGAGCCTTGATAAACAGCAACGAGCGGATTTGCAGCAAATGCTCCAAAGACGTGGAATTCATACGCCGTCCGATTTGCCGGATCTGCGGAAGGCCGCTTTACAGCTGCCATTGCAGAAAGGGACAGTACGTCTTTGTGCGCAATGTGTCACCGCTGGTCTACACCAAGGCAGCCAAAAAGGGCATACACCGCATGAAATTCAACGATTCGCCGTATTCCTGCACTTACTTCGGCAAGCTGATGGCAAACTCTGTGAGGGCGGAGTATCTGGAAAACGGAGTTCGCTTTGACTGTGTGGTGGGCGTACCGATGTATAAAGACGATTTTCTCACCAGAGGCTACAACCAGGCGGTTCTTCTTGCCAAGACTGTAGCTGACGAGATAGAAGTTCCTCTTATGAATAAAGTGCTTGTCAAGCATCACAAGAACCGTCCTCAGCACACGCTGTCCCATATAGAACGTCAGCGCAACATCAAGGGCGTGTTCAGCGTAGCGCGTCCCGAATTGATAAGGGGAAAAACCGTATTGCTGTGCGATGACGTCACCACCTCCGGCAGCACTCTGAATGAGTGCGCCCTTACGCTGCTGAACGCGGGCGCAAGAGCAGTCTATTGCGTGACGGCAACCGTGGCTGTCATGTCCGAGATGCCGGCGATTAAGGTAGCGGCATTTGGCGGAATGTAAGGAATGGAATATGCACAAATTCATCTTCAAAATTTTACATAAAACATGTTGCAACGTATGATTTTATCTGATATAATAAAACAGTTATCTTACCAGCTTTTTAATTTTTGAAAGGATGTTGAACCCTATGTACGCAGATATGCTTGATTCCATCGAGTTTCTGAAGTCATACGACAGTGATGTTGCCGCAGCAATGGGCGACGAGCTTGCCAGACAGAGAAGGAATCTCGAACTGATCGCCTCCGAAAATCTTGTTTCCCCCGCTGTTATGGCAGCTATGGGAAGCGTGCTCACCAACAAATACGCCGAAGGCTATCCCGGAAAGAGATATTACGGCGGATGCCAGTGTGTAGATGTTGTGGAGGACATCGCACGCAAGAGAGCATGTGAGCTTTTCGGTGCGGAGCATGCCAATGTTCAGCCTCATTCCGGCGCACAGGCCAATACCGCCGTTTATTTTGCCCTGCTTGAACCCGGAGACACCGTAATGGGCATGAATCTTGCCGAGGGCGGACATCTGACCCACGGTTCCCCTGTCAATATGTCGGGCAAATACTTCAACTTTGTCGCTTATGGCGTTGACGGCGAAACCGGCAGAATTGATTACGATAAGCTCTATGAGACCGCTATGCAGGTTAAGCCCAAGATGATTGTCGCGGGAGCAAGCGCCTATCCCAGAGCGATTGATTTCGCCAAGTTCAGCGAGATTGCCAAGGCCGTCGGCGCCTATCTCATGGTAGATATGGCTCACATTGCAGGTCTGGTTGCTGCCGGCGTACATCAGAATCCCGTGGAATATGCCGACATAGTTACCACGACCACCCACAAAACACTCAGAGGCCCCAGAGGCGGCATGATTCTTTGCCGTGAAGAGTTCGCCAAGGCGATCGACAAGGCGATTTTCCCGGGGACACAGGGCGGTCCTCTTATGCACACTATTGCAGCTAAGGCAGTCTGCCTCGGTGAAGCTCTCAAACCCGAATTCAAGGTGTACGGCAAGCAGATCGTTGCCAACGCCGCGGCAATGGCCGATGAATTCAACGCCCGTGGCGTGAAGATGGTTTCGGGCGGTACCGACAACCACCTCATTCTGCTCGATCTGCGCGGCACAGGCATTACCGGCAAGGAGCTTGAGCATCGTCTGGACGAGGTATATATCACCGCCAACAAAAACACCATCCCCAACGAGCCACTCAGCCCGTTTGTCACCAGCGGCGTGCGCCTCGGTACTCCGGCAGTCACTACCAGAGGACTTGTCGAGAAAGATATGAAGAAGATTGCCGAGTACATTTCGCTTGCCATCACCGATTTTGAGGGCAGCGCCGACGCCATCCGTGCAGGTGTGACTGAGCTTCTCGAAGCATATCCGCTCTATCAGTAATTTTTTGTGTTTTTTTAATGACATTAAAACCTCCCGACTGTGCAATACATTTTGCGTGATCGGGAGGTTTTTTGATTTTTAAAGTTTATTACTTTTAGAGGATTAGTTATTGTTTATCAAATCTTAATCCATACATGTACAATACATCACCTGAAATCGCCCAAGAGCGTTCATCAATCATGGAATAAGCGAGGTTACTGTTCCAAATCAAAGCTTGACTGTAATCCCCTTCATAGAATACCAAATTGTTTGATTCATTGATTTTCCAGCTTATTGTGACAGGTTCATCATCTCCATATGTGATAGTTACCTTGTGGTTTGATTTGAAGACATAAGTTTGACGTTGTGCGGAATGATCCACACATGACCATGTTCCTACAAGCTGCTTGTCTAATGTTGAATTGCCTCCACCAATTGCTTTGTGTATTCCGAATCCAACAAGAAGCAGAATTATTACTAGTGTAACGGAACCGATGGCAATTTTTGTTTTTCTTGATTGGTCAACATTGTTGGTGATTGTGTTTCCGTAACCATTGATATTACCACCAGAAAAATTATTGGAACTGTTACTGTTTAAATTTGGATTCATAGAAATCCCTCCTAATATAATAACAAGTTGTGACTCGAGTACAATATTATTGTACCATCGTATTCTGATAAAGTCAAGTAAAAATTATACAATAGTATATAAATATTTGACTTTTGGAGGAAGAAAGTATCATGTTTGAGGAAATTATCAGGGATTTGAGATTAAACCGGGGACTTAGTCAGGTGGAGCTTGCAAAGGAGTTGTTTGTAACAAAGCAATGCGTTTCCAACTGGGAAAACGGCAATATTATTCCGTCTGTAGAAATGCTTATAAAAATAGCAAAATACTTCTCAGTCAGCACAGATTACCTTCTCGGGCTGGATGATCGACGGTATATCGAAATCACAGGTCTGACCGAAAAACAAATCACCCACATTCAGCAGATTATCGGGGACATTTTGGAAGACAAGCAGATATAAAATTTTTACAAAAATACCAGCCATGTGCCGCTAAAAACCGCGCAGGCTGTTTTTTTCTGATACATAGAAATTGCGTTCGACATAAATCAAAAAAATCATACAAAAATCGTTTCGATTATATATTTTATTACAAAAAATAAAGTGAAATAATGCTGCTGATCCTATTGATTTTGTACTCGGACGGTGCTATAATTGATACCGTTCCGCGCTCAAAAATATGACACGGAGCAGTCAAAAATAAATACCGAAGGAATGTGCAAAAGATGAAAAATATCATGAGAATTATGTCTTGTCCCGGGGCAAAACAACTGCTGAAAAGTATGAAAAACAACATAGAAATGGACGTTGATTATTTTACCGATGGGGAGAACGATATTGTTGAAAAAATAGCCTGTGTGCAGCCTGACGCGGTCATACTCGATTTGTTCGCTCCGCATTCCGACGCGGTGGAGATTGTCAGGGCGTACACATCTCTTTACGCGGATTCGTTTACATACTTTGCGGTTATCTGCCCCTTTTTAACAAACAGGCTCAGGCATGAGTTGAATCAGTGCGGCGTGAACAAACTGATCTGCCGTCCCTATCACGAACGCGACATGGCTGAAATGCTCGCCGAGGTGACGAGGATAAAGACCTCGACGCTTGCCATGATGAAAGGTTCAGGAATACATGCCATTCACAAAATACATCACATGCACGCTGTAAGCACATTGACCGATGCAGGGGAGGTTGAGGCCGCAATCGATGGGATATTACGTGAGCTTGGCGTTCCGTGTGCCGGCATCGGGTACGAATACCTGAAAAGCGCCGTAATGCTTGCGGTGACCGGCCAGAACCGCGCATACTGTGTGACAAAGGAGATCTATCCGGCCGTAGGAGCGGAATTCGGGGCGACTCCGTCCTGTGTGGAACGGCGTATCCGCCTCACCATTAACGAAGCATGGCGTTCAAGCAGCGGAGCGGTCATTGCCGCCTATTTCGGCAATACCGTTGACAATATGCGTGGGAAGCCCTCTAACTGCGAATTCATTGCAATGATTGCTGACCGCATCCGGCTGGATATGATGAGCGTTGGAAAGGAGGATAAGTCCTCGCGGGAAGAGATGTGCCTGTTAGCCCGATAAAGGACAGGCAATTGTAAAAACGGATTTCCCTGCTGAAAAATGTGTCGTGCTTGACTTGCCGGAAAGCGTATGTTATAATGAAAATGCATATTTGTGACGGTTATATACCGCGGTGATTCATGCAACATGATGCTTTTGGGAGGTCATACTTGTGAATAAGTCTAAATTCATCACGAACTTTCTGACTTTGGCAGCGGCCATTGCTCTGCTCTTTGCGCTTTTGCACTTAGGAGAGATAACAAGCGGCATTTCCGCTTTCTTTTCGGCACTTGAGCCGCTGTGGGTGGGAATGGCATTTGCGTATCTGCTGTGTCCGGTAGCCTCTTTCTTTGAGGAGAAACTCAGCCATTTCAAGATAATGTCCCGCTTTGCCAGACCGCTTTCGGTACTGATCACAAGCCTTGCTGTGCTGGCATTTTTCTCCCTGTTGTGCGCGGTGCTGCTGCCGCAATTGATCACAAGCGTTTCGGAGTTGGCAGGCAGTCTTCCCAGACTGGTCGAAGCGCAGCTGCAAAGGTTGCAGAAATTCCTTGCCTCGAACAACCAATTTGCCTCAAAATCCACCGAGCTGATCGAGTCGGCTGAGAATATGCTGGTTACGTGGATCAAAACAAATCTCCTGAATACGGTGTACAACATAGCGACCAGTGTGATGACGGTAGGTTCGGCGATCATCAATCTGCTGCTGTCATTTATCATTATGATATACCTTCTGCTCGACCGTGAGAGATATATCAATCAGTGCAGAAAGATGTTCCACACCGTCAGCCGCAACGAGCGATTCAATGAAGCCGTACACGATACGCTTCATCAGGCGAACAAGATGTTCGGCGGGTTCATCTCCGGCAAGCTGATAGATTCGCTGATTGTCGGAGTGATCTGTTTTGTGTTCATGCTGATACTGCGCATGCCCTATGCCCTGATTATCAGCGTCATCGTAGGCGTAACCAATGTCATACCGATGTTCGGTCCCTTTATCGGAGCGATTCCGAGCGCATTTCTGCTGCTGCTTGTGTCGCCGAAGCAGTGCATCATTTTCCTTATTTTCATTATTGTGCTGCAGCAGGTCGACGGCAATGTCATTGGTCCCCGCATTATCGGGGACAGTATAGGACTGTCGGCACTTTACATTACCATAGCAATACTTATCTTCGGTTCGCTTTTTGGATTTATCGGCATGATCATCGGTGTTCCGCTCTTTGCCACCGTATATTATGTGGTAAAGCGTGTGGCGGAGTATTCGCTCAGAAAGCGAGGACTGCCCACCGAAACCTCGGCCTATGGATCCGATTTTAAGGTCGGCGTCAGGTTTGATTCTGAAGAAAATAATCACAAGAAAGAAATTGACGGTTAAGAGGCGATAGTATGAGATATGTCTTTATTGCAAATCCGAATGCCGGCGCAAAGAATGGTTTTGAACGGTACAAGAAGAGGATCATTGCCGCGTGCGAAAAAAACGGCGCCCCATACAAATTCATGCTGACCCGTTCAGGCGCGGATCTTACGGATTTTGCCAGGAGTGAGGGTGAGATCGGCGATGAGGTCAGGATCATCGTTATGGGCGGCGACGGAGGAATATGCGGCGTCGCAAACGGCATCATCGGCATGGAAAACGTTGAATTCGGCATTATTCCCTGCGGTTCCGGCAATGATTATGTAAAGACCTTTGGCGGAGCGGCAGGATTTGAGGATATCGAGCATTACCTCACCGCGCCGTCGAGATATGTTGACGCCATTGACACAGGGCGCTTCGCCTCGGTGAATATATGCTCCATGGGAATTGACGCGATTATCTGCGATCGCACCAACCGTATGACCAAAACAAAAAAATTACTCGGTTCAGGAACTTATACACTTTCGGTATTGATTTCTATGCTTGGCAAGGTGTATAATACATTGAAGGTAACGATTGACGACCAATATGTTTACGAGGGAGACTTCATGTTTTCCCTTGCGGCCTGCGGGCAGTATTACGGAGGCGGCTATAAGGGTGCGCCGATGTCCGATCCTTCTGACGGCCTGCTTGATTTCGTAATGATAAAGCGCGTATCCAAGCTGAAGATGGCAAGTCTTCTGGGCGAATACAAGAGCGGAAAATATGCAGAGTCGAAAAAATTCGAGGGACTGCTTACCGTTCGCCGGGGCAAAAAGATGAAGATTGAGTCGGCAAAGCCCGCCATTGTCAATATTGACGGAGAATGTCTTACTCTCAGCGAGGTGACATTCCAAGTGATTCCGAATGCGCTCAGGCTGATTGTAAACGACGGAAATCAGTAGTACTGTCACCTTATACATAATTAATAAAGCAAAGAAGATGTTGTCAGTTGGGTAATTATTTGAGAGCCTATGCCGAGGTGGATCTGGAAGCGATAGGACACAATATCGCCGAGGTGAGAAGAAATGTCGGCGACAGCGTGAAGATATGCGCTGTCATCAAGGCGGATGCTTACGGTCACGGGGCGGTGGCCGTCGGACGTTATCTTGAAAGTGCCGTGGAATACTTTGCCGTTGCCACGGTGGACGAAGCCATCGAACTGCGTGAGGCGGGCATCAGGCTGCCGATTATCATACTGTCCTATGTTTCGCCCAGCCGATATGACGAGGTTGTGAAGTACGGCGTAACCCAGACGGTTTATTCCTATGAAACGGCCGAACTCCTTGCCAAAGCTGCCGCGGCACAGGGCAGGACTGCCAAGGTTCATGTCGCTCTTGATACAGGAATGTCCCGTATAGGCTTTGCTGTCAATGAGCAGAGCGCCGACGAAATCCGACGCATAAGTCTGCTTTCCGGCCTTGAACTGGAGGGAATGTTCACCCATTTTTCCTGCGCGGATATGTACGATAAATCGTACAGCCGCATGCAGATGGAGCGATACGACCGCATGTGCGATATGCTGGACGACAGAGGCGTCGTGATTCCGATCAAGCATATCTGCAACAGTGCCGGCATTATGGAATTTGACAGCCACAGGTTCCAGATGGTGCGCTCGGGAATTATTACCTACGGCCTTTATCCCTCGGAGGAGGTCGACAAGTCGGCGCTGGATCTCAGACCTGCCATGAGTTTCCGCAGTCATGTGGTGAATGTACATACGGCTGAAGCGGGAACCGGTGTGAGCTACGGAGCCACCTTTGTCACCGACAGGCCTACGCGCATTGCGACGGTATCGGTGGGATATGCCGACGGCTATCCGAGAGCGCTCTCCAATAAAGGGCGCGTCTTGATTCACGGGCAGTTTGCGCCGGTGCTGGGCAGAGTGTGCATGGATCAGATCATGGTGGATGTATCGCACATTGACAATGTGCAAATAGAGGACATTGTAACGCTTTTCGGTCGGGACGGAGACAATTACATCCCTGTGGAGGAGCCTGCCGATATGTCGTCCTCATTCAATTACGAATTCGTGTGCAGCCTGAGCCGACGAGTGACGAGGGTATATTAAAAATTTGGTTGACAATACTATATTCAGTATGGTAAAATAATTGAAAGCTATCATTTGCGCGTAAGCGCCGGAAGGAAGGTTTTTATGAGCGAGGAGAATCTCGATATTTTTGATGAGGAAGAAATGGACAATCTGGTATATCTCAGCGATGAGGATGGCAACGAGGTTGCCTTTGAATATCTCGATTCGGTGGAGTATCAGGGCGAAGAATATGTGGTGCTTATCTCCACAGACGAGGACGACGATGAGGTCGTGATCCTTAAAGTGGAACCCACTCCCGACGAAGAGGAAGAGGAAAACTTTGTCACCGTGGAGAGTGAAGAGGTCGCGGAGGCTGTCTTTGAAATATTCAAGGAGAGAAATAAGGACTATTTCAATTTTGCCGACTGATTGTTTTTGAAAATAATAATATGACGATAAACCGCCGCCGTTTGCCATGCTGCATGACAAACGGCGGCGGTTTCAATAAGAGCCTGCTGACGTATCTCCTCGCGGTACGTGCGTGGAGAGCTACGTTGGCAGGCTCTAAGAAAGAAGGAATTTTTATTCCGCGTAGTCCCCGTTGTAGTTGACCAGAGCGGCGCTTTCCACGCCCTCGATCTTGGTGATTTTTTCCACGAAGTGGTCGTCAATAGCGTTGTTTTTTACCTCGATGATGGTTTCAACGCCGGACTTGCCAACCGTGCGGTTGCGGATTTTGCCCTTGACCTCTTCAATTGCTTTGTCGATCTGATCGGTGACGGATACATCGTAACGCACAATCACCAGATAGAGCTTTTCGCTGTCGCTCAGACGGCTCATTATCAAACAGAAAATGGTGATGATTACCACGCATATCAGAGCAAAAATGTATTGCTTTGCGCCGATGATAATTCCCATGGAGATGGCCCAGAAGAGATACATCAGATCGACGGGATCCTTGACCACCGTGCGGAAGCGGATAATGGACAGAGCGCCAACCATACCGAGCGAAAGCACCGGATTGGCCGTAATGGTAAAGATGATCACCGCTGTGATCAGCGTCATAAGAATCAGAGACATATTGAAGTTGTGGCTGTACGCGACGCCGTTGTATGTCTTTTTGTAAACAAAGTAGATGATAAGTCCCACCAGAATGGCAAACACCAGCGCCAGCACATATTCTATAGGGGAGGTAAGGGCGAATTGATTTAAGAATTTATTTTTGAATACATCACTGAAGTTCATGATTAATAGACAACCTTTCCCAGATAATTGGATTGTGCAATACAGCACATGGAGTATTTTGATTCAGCGGACTGCCACAGACTGAGTTTCTTGGAGCGAAGCATGCGGCGTATGAATTGGGGCAGATAATCGTCGTATTTGACTTCCAATATCATCTTGCCGCTCTCATAGGCCGGCACGGTGGGAAGGTGAGGGTCAAAGATATCTCCTGTACCCTGTCCGGCGCGAAGATTCATGTCGAATGTCATACGGACGTTTCCCTCGTCGCAGATGAACACCTCACGGTCGTAATCCACCACCACCTGCGGACGCAGAATCCTGCATGCGCAGTCGATATAACCCATTCTAAGCGCTCTGTTTTCAGGTTTTTCGGCATTTTCGCGGTCGTGCAGCACCATGTCCCCGACAAATCCGAAGTCGCCGGTTATGATGCTGCCGCACTGTTGGGGAGTGATGACAGAGGATTTTTTTGAAATAAAACTGTCGAATTTATCCTTTATTTCAAACTTAATCATATCACGGCTGAAATCGTATATCCTTATGCGGTACTTTCTGCGTCTGCTTCGGCCTTCGTCCTTCTGATGGAAGTCGGCCATATAGATGTCGTCCAGGTAAAGGCTGCGGATGAAGTATTTGCCGTCATTGCCGTGTTCGTCGTGCCTCATAAGGCACATGGCGCGGCTGCGAAGCTCGAGATAATCGGCGTAGGAAATACTGTATTTCAGCTCATGCCTGAGACCGTGCGTTTTATAATGCAAATTCATTCACCTGCCTTGCGATGCGGCACTGCATCCAGCGGAGCCGACAGATAATGACAATATGAATATATTGCCTGATTTATGTTAAAATAATTATATCACATTTGAATATAAAGTCAATAGTCACATCCAAAAAGCAGCGAAAACCATATAGAGGATTTACCAATTTGACAAACATCTTTTATGATTTGTTTGAAGTTATTTACCAAAATCAATAAAAACATCTTGACATCAGCGCTTTAAAGTGCTATACTCACTATCAGCAACTCAAAGGGAAATCCCCTTGAGCTATTTTTCAGGAGGTAGAAAAATGAAATTCAGAAGAATTCTGGCGGCAGTGCTTTCCTGCGCACTGGTTGCCACATCGCTCATGGCTGTGACTGGCTGTGACAGCGCAAAGAGCGACGAAAACAAGGACAGCTACAAGGTGGGTATCTGCCAGCTTGTGCAGCATCCCGCGCTGGACGCGGCTACCGAGGGCTTCAAGAAGGCTCTGACCGAAAAACTGGGAGATAAGGTGACATTTGACGAGCAGAACGCTTCCGGCGATTCCGCTACCTGCACCACCATTGTCACTCAGTTTGTTGCTTCCAATGTCGACCTGATCATGGCCAATGCCACTCCCGCACTTCAGGCGGCAGTTTCGGCTACACCTGATATTCCGATTCTCGCCACTTCCATTACCGAGTACGGTGTTGCTCTGGGAATTGACGGCTTTACCGGTAAGACCGGCATCAATGTCTCCGGCACATCCGACCTTGCTCCTTTGGACAAGCAGGCTGCTATGTTCAAAGAGCTTCTTCCCGAAGCAAAGACCGTCGGCATTGTCTACTGCTCTAACGAAGCCAACTCCAAGTATCAGGTAGACGTTGTCAAGGCCGAACTGGAAAAGCTCGGCGTTACCGTTACCGAATACAGCTTTGCCGATTCCAACGACATTTCTCAGGTTGTCACGAAGGCATGCGGCGAAGTGGATGCGCTTTATATCCCCACCGATAACCAGTGCGCCAACAACGCTGAGCTTATTGACAGCATTGCCGGCCCTGCCGGAATCCCGATTATTGCCGGTGAGGAAGGCATCTGCAAAGGCTGCGGCATTGCCACTCTTTCCATCAGCTATTCCACAATCGGATACAATACCGGTCTGATGGCTTATGAGATTCTTGTCAACGGCAAAAATCCCGCCGAAATGGAAATCGAGTACGACAATGATCCTGTTTACGAGTATGTGTCCGATCGCTGCGAGAAGCTTGGCATTACTGTTCCCGAAAACTATGAGGCAATTGCCGAGTAATTGTCGGAATAATACGATTTAATATGGAATAATTTGTCTAAAATCTGCGGTAGGGCGTTCAAAAAATGCCTTATCGCTGATTTTGGTATTGATCAATTCATTTTATCACGAAAGGACGATGGTTTTCGTGCCATTTTTAAACGCCATGCCCGGCGCCATAACGCAGGGTATCATCTGGGGTATAATGGCAATAGGCGTGTACCTCACCTTTAAGATTCTCGATGTTGCCGACCTGTCGGTGGACGGATCCTTTGCTACCGGAGGCGCTGTGCTGGTTTCGATGGTCACAACCGGGCAGAATCTCTATCTGGCCATGTTCTGCGCCTTTTTGGCGGGCTGTCTGGCAGGACTGGCAACGGGAATATTTCACACCAAGTTCGGCATACCCGCCATCCTTGCAGGTATTCTCACCCAGCTCGGTCTGTACTCCATCAATCTTAGAATTCAGTCTGATATGGCAAATCTCCCGCTTCCCTATATGAAGTATGAGTATCCTATCACGCTTAGAAATATTAATGAGTCTCTTATTATCTGCGCGGTGATCGGCGTTGTTCTTATTGCGGTTCTGTACTGGTTCTTCGGCACGGAACTGGGTCATTCCCTCCGGGTCACCGGAAGCAATCTCAATATGGCCCGTGCCAACGGCATCAATACCGACAACAACAAGATACTCGGAATCGTGCTGTCCAACGGTATCGTTGCCTTTTCGGGCGGTATGCTTGCGCAGTATCAGGGCTTCTGCGACGTCAATATGGGCAGAGGCGCTATTGTCATCGGACTTGCCGCCGTCATCATCGGTGAAGTGATTTTCGGAAAAATTTTCCACAATTTCGCTCTCCGGCTTCTTGCTACGATCTTTGGCGGAGTTGTCTATTACATCGTCATTACGCTCGTGCTTAACTTCGGCATGAAGGCAAATGATCTCAAGCTCTTTACTGCTCTTGTCGTCGGTCTGTTCCTCGGAATCCCCTACTGGAAGGCCCAGCTTACGCAGAAGTTCGGCAAAAAGAAGGTAGTTGTCGAAGAAAAGGAGGTCGTCGAAAATGCTTGAAGTAAAAGGGCTCTATAAAACTTTCAACCCCGGTTCGGTCAACGAAAAGAAGGCTCTCAGCGGCCTTGACCTGACACTCAATGAAGGAGATTTTGTCACCGTGATCGGCGGCAACGGCGCCGGAAAATCCACCATGCTCAATATGATTGCCGGCGTTTATCCGGTGGACAGTGGCACCATTACTATTGATGGCATTGACGTGACCAAGCTTTCTGAGCATAAACGCGCCAAGTATATCGGCAGAGTATTTCAGGATCCCCGCATGGGAACCGCCGCGGATATGTGGCTGGAGGAAAATCTGGCTATCGCCAACCGCCGTGGCAAATTCCGCGGTCTGAACTGGGCTATTTCAGGCAAGGAGCGCAAAGAATTCAGGGAAATGCTTGCCAAGCTGGACTTGGGACTGGAAAACCGTCTCACTACCAAGGTGGGTCTTCTCTCGGGCGGTCAGCGTCAGGCAGTCACACTTCTTATGGCGGTAATGAATCATCCGAAGCTTCTTCTGCTCGATGAGCATACAGCCGCCCTCGACCCCAAGACCGCAAAGAATGTGCTGGAGCTTTCGGATAAGTTCATCGAAGAAAACCACCTTACGGCGCTTATGGTAACTCACAACATGCGCGATGCCATCGCACATGGCAACCGACTCATTATGATGAACGA
>ONYN01000032.1 GCA_900322085.1 uncultured Eubacteriales bacterium
AAGCTCCCGCTGAGGAAGCTCCTGCTGAGGAAGCCCCTGCTGAGGAAGCTCCCGTTGAGGAAGCCCCTGCTGAGGAAGCTCCCGTTGAGGAAGCCCCTGCTGAGGAAGCCCCCGCTGCCGAGTAATCGTGAAATAATGATTGTTTTCTGATATAGTTTCTGAAATACAAAATAGCCGTTCCGATGAAGCAAACTCATTCGGAACGGCTTATTTTTTGGCATTTTAATGAAAAAATGAAAAATCAGTTGATGAATTCCGCGTCGTCCATTTCAACGAAGGGTCTGTCGCTGGCTTCCATGGCGCTCATGCCCGTGCGGGTCTGCTCGATCACGGGATACCCGGCGAATTTTTGCAAAATCTCATCGAGATCGTCGGGCGTTCCGGAGACAGTGACAATGGCGGAGCTGTCGCCTATGTAAACCACATTCATGTGGTTGCGGAAGGTGAGGTTGAGGAATTCGGTGCGGCGGTCGGGTTCGACCTTGAATTTGGCCATCATCAGTTCGGAGTAGATCGCCTTGCTCTCGTCGAGAATGGCAATGCGGCGGATATCCTGAATTTTGCTGAGCTGGCGTATGACCTGCGACATTTCCAGCTCGTCGCCTGTGACAACGACAATGGTCATGCGGGTGAATTTGGGATTTTCGGTGGCACAGGCCGAGATGGTTTCAATATTGTAGCCGCGGCGGTAGAAAAGACCCGATACCCTTTGAAGCACACCGGGATGATTCCTCACCAGCGCGGAAAGAACCTTTTTATTAGACATATCTTTTCGTTACCTTTCAAAATATTTTCCAAGCGCGACAGCGCTTCCGAAATTATTATCTATTATCTATTATCTATTCTTTATTCTCTATTTTCTTAAGTAAGCGAATCGTGAGACCATCAGTTCATTTCGGTGATGATCTTGTCGGCGCCGGCTCCGGGAGGAATCATCGGCAGGGCGTTCATGTCCTTGCTGATGCGGCAGTCGACTACGACGGGACCGTTCTTGGCGAAGGCGGCGGCAAGAACGTCGCTGACCTCGGCGGCTTTGGTGATGCGCATGCCGGTCACGCCGAATGCCTCCGCCAGCTTGACGAAGTCGGTCTTGCGGCAGGGGTCGGTGTGGCTGAAGCGGTTGCCGTAGAAGAGTTTCTGCCACTGGCGAACCATGCCAAGCACCTGGTTGTTCATCACAAGCACCACAATCGGAAGATCATAGCTTGCCAGTGTGGTGAGCTCGTTGAGATTCATGTGGAAGGAGCCGTCGCCCGTGATGAGCACGACGCGCTTGTCGGGATTGCCCACCTGAGAGCCTATGGAAGCGCCCAGACCGTAGCCCATTGTTCCCAGACCGCCCGAGGAGACAAATGTGCGGGGAAGCTTGAAGTCGTACATCTGAGCCGCCCACATCTGGTGCTGTCCCACGTCGGTACAGATGATGTCCTGCGGACGCATGATTTTGTTCAGCTCGTCAAAGATGTTTTCGGGAGTCACATTATCGCCGTCGTGCTGGCTGCATTTTTTCTCGCTGCTCCACTGGGCAATCTGATTGACCCAATCGGTGTGGGCGGCGCTTTCCACCTGCTTTGCCAGTTTGGAGAGAACCGCGTCCGCACTGCCACGGATGGTGAGATCAACCAGTACGTTCTTGTCGAATTCCGCCGCGTCGATGTCGATCTGAATGATCTTGGCGTTTTTGGCGAAGGCCTTTGTGTCGCCCGCTACACGGTCAGAAAAACGTGCGCCCACCACGATCATCAGGTCGCAGTTGCCGGTGGCCATAGCGCTGCCGTAGCCGCCGTGCATTCCAATCAGGCCGCAGTAGAGCCTGTGATCGTTGGGAAATCCTCCCATACCCATCAGCGAGCAGGACACCGGAATATCCGCTTTTTCGGCAAGGGCGATGAGCTGCTTGGATGCGTTGGCGGAGATAACGCCGCCGCCGGCATAGATCATCGGACGCTCGGCGTTGTTGATGAGCTTGACCGCCTTGTCAATGGCGTCGCTGTCGGCCTGGACGCGGACGTTCTCTTTGGGCTGCTCATGGGTGAATTCGGTGATGGCGGCGGTGATGTCCTTCGG
>ONYN01000106.1 GCA_900322085.1 uncultured Eubacteriales bacterium
CCAGAAATATGAAACGCTTGATGGTACACATCCTACTGCTGACGGACACAGAGTAATCGCAGAGGCGTGGATTGATTGTATAGAAAATTTGCAGATTAGATAATTGTACGGATATAATGCCAAAGCCTTTTGCTGTGTGTAATTCCGTATGAAGATAAAATATATCTTTAGAAAGAGGCGTAAGTAATGTCGACACAGGAGTTTAACCCTAAAGTCCGTCCGGCAACACTTATAATTGTCGGAAAGAAAACAGAAGATGTCAAGGTAGTTTATTTGAAGAACGATATGACAATCGGTCGTGAAAATGATGATCATACGGCTGATATTTCCTTAAGTTCTCTGATCGTTTCAAGATCACATGGCTTGTTTTCTTTTATCGACGGAGATTTTTATTACACTGATACCCACAGCCGAAATGGCACATACCTTAACGGAAAAAGGATTCCACAGGTAAAGGGTGAAAATTCCAAACCGATACGGCTTAAGGATGGAGATATTCTTCGTATAGATCGTCCCACGCTGGATGATCCCCATCCGGATGCTGTGACTATGATTTATTCAACCACATACGATAAGAAAAGCACATGGATAAAAAAGGATTTAACACCTTTTCATTCGGTTGTAATAGGTCGCGGAGATGAAAACGGAATTGCATTGCATAAATCATATATTTCGAGTGAACACGCTATCATTTCATACGACAAGAAAATCGGCAAATATATTATCATCAATTGCGGCAGCAAGAACGGTGTTCTTCTCAATAATCGTGAGATAACGGGATCGGCAGTGCTATTCGACAGGAATGTAATCCGTATATGCGATACATTGATATTTATTCTTGACGGAATGTTGATTTACAATGTCAGTCAGATGCAGAATGTCGGACTGCTGATCGACATAAAAGAAACCAATGTGGGAAGTGCTGTCAAAAAGAAAAAACTTCTACAAAATGTTTATCTCGAAATCGAAAAAGGCGATTTTGTTCTGATTCTTGGCGGTTCCGGTGCAGGCAAGACAACTCTTGTTAATACTGTACTGGGCAAGTACAGTATTAAGGGAAGTGTGCAAGTGGAATCGGACGATGGCTCTTCCGAGAAAAGCATAAGAGATATGATGGCGTATGTACCGCAAACGCTGGCAATCAGAAAGGAAGAAAAACTAATCGATGTTATTACTGATACAGTAATAATCAGAAATCCTCGTGTTAAAAAGCAGAACAGGCATCAATTTGTATTGGATAATCTGCAAATATTGGGATTAAGAAAAAAAGCAGAGGACGGAGTACGTGTCAGAAGTCTTTCAGGCGGTGAACAAAGAAGGGCTGCTATTGCCAATGAATTAGTTGCAGAACCTGAGATATTCTTTCTTGATGAACCAGATTCTGGATTAGATCCCGCTACGGGTTATGATTTGATGAAAACATTGAAAAAGCTGTCTGAGAAGGGCAAGATCATCATGCTGATTTCCCACAACTACGCATCATATCCTAATCCGGAAAAGATATACAGTAAAGTTGTTGTCTTGGCAAAAGGAAAAAATGATGTGGGAGAACTTGCTTTCCTCGGTTCATTGCCTGAAGCAATGACATTCTTTGGGGTTGATAACATCATCGACATTACACGTGTTCTCAACGAAAGACCGGATGAATTCATCGAGAAATATAAAAGAACGGAGGCAATGTAGAATGAGGGGCTTTACACAGATATGGGTTTACGCCCGCAAATTTTACCGTACACAGCAGAGAGACAGTCTAATCTCAATCATCATGGGAATCGTGATTGCCGGAGTGGTTGTCTGGATCACCGGAGAGGATATGTTCACTACATATGAGAGTACAAAATTCGGGTTCTTTTCTCTTGTCTCAGCGTGTATATGGATAGGCATATTTAATTCAATTCAGCTTGTATGCCGTGAGAAGAATGACATTGTTAAAGATGAACTGGACAAAGGATTATATGCGTCATCTTATGTTGCAGCACATTTTACATTCCAATTCTTGCTTTGCTTCTTGCAAAGTATCATTATGATGTTGATTTGCTGGAATAAGATCGATTTTCCGAAAGATGGCGTGATTTTTGGTCGCTCATTTTTCGATTATTTTGTCACAGTGTTTTTGATTATCTATGCCGCTGACGCATTAGCACTTATCATTTCAGCGGCTGTTTCTACACCGGTTATTGCCATGACCGTAATGCCTCTGGTTCTTATAATACAACTGGTAATGTCTGGAGTATTGTTCAGTCTGAGCGGAGCGGCAAATAAGATAGCGAGTCTTACTATAAGTAAGTGGGGAATGGCTGCAATGGGCAGTATAGGTGATTTGAACAGCCACGAACTTCCGTCAAGTATTGTGCTGGCGTATCCGGACTTTCAATTTCCATACAGAAAAAGCGAAGGCATATATCAATCTACTGCAAAACATCTTTGGACAGTATGGCTTATATTGCTTGCCTTTATTCTGATCTCTTATTTGCTGAGTGTGATCGCTTTGAAGTATACAACAAGAAAGATGACAAAATAAAAAAGAGAGCGAATGTGAAGCTCAATGTAAAGTTTAACCCAAATGCGGCAGGTTAGCGAAACCTAACCTGCCGTATTTTCATGCAATTCATTGTAAAGCTCCGTCATGAACCGAACCAACCCCTCGCTGGGTGATTCGGCGATTTTCTGTAAGTCAATCCGGCGGATATTACCACGATTGGG
>ONYN01000219.1 GCA_900322085.1 uncultured Eubacteriales bacterium
CAAAGTATTGCCTGCGGTTTTGGCTGCATCTGGCGAAAAATCTTACGGCGCATGACGCATGCTCCGAGAATCTAAACAGGCTCTTAACCCCGGCTGGAGCCAGCGTTCGAACCGAGCTGACGGCGGCGTCTCCTCCCCACACCACAATGCCGTCAGCCATAGCAGCCATTTTTCTCATGGCTGCTATATCGGAGGACGGCGTATCAAACACATAGATAAACTCAGCCAGTATGGGTTCAATCTCGATCAGCTTGGCAAGAATGGCTATTGTCAACCCATTGTCTGCCTCCGGAAGCTTCAGAATATTCACATTACCCGTCAGCAGTCCTTCTGCCACAGTGGACGCCGGCAAAGCATCCATATTGCCCGCCGCTATGTGAAACAGCGTCCCAAGAGGCACAGGAATGGTCCGCACACCTGAAAGTCCGAGAACCGGCTGCGAATCGTGCCAGACAAAGAAATCCTCTCCCAGCTCGGTACGCAGCTTGTGTTCCAAATATTCCCTACACAACAGCTTGACTGAATCCTTCATTTTTTTCACGTTTGGGCCAATGCCGGACTGCTCTATGAATCCATCCAGATCACCGGCTCTGATCAGTTTGCCAAACCGGTCAATCGCGTTGACCACAACCTCCGGGGAAAGTCTGCTGTGTGCAAGCGTGTAATTGATTTTTTCCTCCAGACCGTCCAACAGATGTGTCTGCTCCGACGTGGGATGAATCTTCCCTTCCGCCAGTATCATAACGCTCCAGCCCCCTGTTTTCCAAGCAATTCGGCGGCTCCGGCCGCACAGGTCTTGATCTCCTTCAGTCCAACCCTGCCGATTATCTCAAGATAGGGAGAATCAATGCCGCAGCCACATTCGCCGCCGTCGTGAAGCACTCCCAGATCGTCGGTCATGACACTGAGAATCGGAGTGGCTCTGACCATCGGGGTAATCAGGTTGACCAATCCGATTTTGCCATAGGGCAAGGGTTCAAGCGTTGCGGCGTCGCGAATTATCACCCTACTGTAGACCGGAATGTGAAAATGGTGTTGCTCACAGTCACAGTACAATACAGGATGTTCTACGGCACCGTAGAATTCCACTATATCTGTGTCAGATATGCCAAACACCTTCTCTGCCAGACTGTAGAATTCCCGCTTGTCCACAGCCTCACGGTAAAACTGCTTCCAGCCGCCTCCAAGCATGATCTTTGAATTCTTGGGAAGCCGCGGGTAAATTCCTCGCTCGTCAAGCAGCTTCATTGCAAAGTAGGTGTATGACGGAAATCCCATGAATCGCAATGGAAACCGCGACGCCGCATACTTCTGTATGCCTCTGCGACGCTGTCAAGATCCGCAAAATATTGACCCTGCCTATATTGCAGGGCATATGTGCGGCGAAGCGACGGCGTGAAAAAAGTTGTCCCAAAGGCGTTCTTGGTGACAGCTGTGTGGTTGCTCCTATGTGGCTTGTATCCGAATATCACATAATGACACGGTACAGGAGAAAAAAGTCTGCGTCGTTTTATCACCTTCAGCACCATGTGAGCGCCATTCCACAGGTCTCCTGCTTCAAAACCGATTCGGCTGAATTTTCCCCCGGTTCCGGAGGAAGTCGCTTTGACCAGCATGCGATACTTGGGCATGGAGTAAAGTTCGTGATCTTTAAAAAGCAAAGTCGGCAAAAACGGCAGCCTTGCAAGATCGCCATATTCCCTCAGCCTATCGGGCGAGAAGTCTCTGGACCGCAATATCGCACAATACCCGGGATTGTGTCGGTACTGATATTCGCAGTTTTCCCTCACTGCACGCAAAAAAAGCTCATTTGTCCCCTCAATGTCATATGGGTCTTTATGACGAAAAAGTCTGCCCGTGCTGTTCATTTTCCCTCCTATTGCGCATCGTCCTTATTTTTCATCTGCTTTTTGCGGAATACATACAGATCGGCGTCCGCGTCGTCCTGTCCCCGATTGATATCTTCATCGCTGAAACCGAGATCATGCATATGATTTCGGCCCATATTGTAGCCATTGTCCGATCTCATTCTCCAAAACAGCCTGCTGGCTATCATAAATATAACAGCCAACACTGCAATAATCGCAATATAAATCAAATTATCCATACGGCAAATCTCCTTATATAGTTTAAATATTTGACTAATCGTAAAATCAGATTGAAATCATCGTCCACGCATCATATGCGTCAAGCGCTTTTTTGATATCATCGGCAAGATATTTTCGCAATTCCGATTTGTCGGCCCACATGAAGTCCGTGTGTTCTTCCGAAATTCTTAGTCCGGAAACGTCGCCGCACTCACACTTATACGTAATAATGATCACCTGATACTCCGGCGCATTTTGCGCCGACCATACGTAAAGCAACTTGTCCGGCGTGACATTCAGTCCGGTTTCCTCCATGAATTCCCTCACCAGCGTCTGTTCCGGACTTTCGCCGAATTCCAGAGTGCCTCCCGGAAATTCCCACCAACCGAGGCCGTTTGCTGTCTCGATTCCGCTTCGTCTGACAATCAAGGCCTTTCCGTCATGCA
>ONYN01000022.1 GCA_900322085.1 uncultured Eubacteriales bacterium
ATTGAATTGAAGCTGGTGGACGGACTTGAACCCCCGACCTGCTGATTACAAATCAGCTGCTCTACCAACTGAGCTACACCAGCGAATCGCCGCTTCAAATCAAGTGCTTATATACTATACTACACCGGACGGCATTTGTCAAGTGTTTTTTTTATTTTTTTCAGTTTTATTTTATTACAGGATTTTATTACGGGTGTGACCGTTTCAAGATCTTTTTAATCCCGAACCGTTAAGTGTTCTTTATATTTATCTTGAAATTCGTAATCAATAATGGTATAATTGAATTCGTAGTAAAATATTGTTTGGAATGAAAGGGGAACAATCACTATGAAAATGACCAAAATACTTGTATCTGTGCTGCTTTGTGCCGTGCTTTGTCTCGCTGTGACCGCGTGCGGAGACAGCGGGGAAAAAGCATCGACTGATGTGGAGAAGGTTTCGGCCTCGGATACTGAAAAAAAGACAATGACTGAATTGGAAGCCAAGGTGCAGGATGAAGAGTTTCAGGAGCAGGTAAAGGTGCTGTCCGAATCCTACGAATCCAAGGGCATCAAACTGGACGTCACCGCCGAAGGCGATTCCGTGGTTTACAAGTGTATGTTTACAGTCGAAATCGACGCGGACAAGAGCAAAGAAGAGCTTACCGAGCATCTGGAGAGTAAGGCGTTCAAGACCTCGATAGACAGCGTTCTACGTTCGTTCAAGGCACAGGTGCCGCAGACCCGTTCGGTTATCGTGCGATATATCGACATCAACGGCAATGTCATAGCCTCCAAGGAATACAAATAATACAAATAATTCGCATAAAAATCAATGCCTCATCGGTGAAGAGAAATTTACCGATGAGGCATTTTTGTTGTCTGGCGTGTAATTTATCAAATTATCTGTCAATGCTGACCTTGCCGGTTACGTTCTTTACAGTGACGGTAAAGTCGGCCTTTTTGTCGCCCTTGGCGGGCAGAACAATGCCCACGATGTCCTCCTTGACCAGCTTGAATTTGCTGCCTTCGGGGAGCTTGATATCCACGCTGCCCATGACGTTGGTGATGGAGCAGTTTTTGGTGAGACTTATGTTGGAATCCAGCTTGATGGTACCCATTACGCTGCTCAGCTTAAACCAGCCGATGCCGCCGCTTACCTCGATTTTGCCTGCGCAGTCGTCGATGGTGATACCGTTGAATTGTCCGTTGGATATGACAGTCTTGCCGGCGACGTCCTTAATGCTCACCGAGGCCGCCGAAATGCCGTCGGTTGTGATGTTGCCTGCCACACCTGTTGCGTCGATGGCAACAAGATGGAGCGCGATGGTTGCGTCGAGCTTGCCTGCGATTTTTTCCATTTTAAGAGTGCCGCCAAAAGATTCCGGAATGGCAATCTCCATCTTGATGTCCTTGCCGCGCAGCTTGCGGATCTTAACGATTGCCTCGTCGGTGCTTTCGTTGTATTCAAACTGAATATCGGGAATATTTTTGCCGGTGAGATTCTTTGCCGTTTCCACAACGCATGAATCTCTGAGCTTGCCGTCCACCGTCAGATGAATGAATTCGTCCGGAGAGGCGGTTAATGTAACTTCCTCGGCGATATTGCTCAGTGTGATGGTGCCGTTTTGGGTGGGACAGCCTATCTGACCCTCGGCGTGGCTGCCGACCATGTCGGTGTGGTCGCTGAATGAAAACAGACTGCTTATCGGGGTGTCGTTTATCATAGTGATTTCGCTCATTGAGACGTACTGAGAGACGATGTCCCACGAAAAATCACCCGCGCCCGCGATGATGAATCCGACGCCTGCCGCAAATGTAACGACAAACAGTACGCCGAATGTAACTGCCAGAATAATTTTCTTAATCAAAACGAACCCTCCTTTATCATCTTTTTACATTCCTTGACGATATATCTTATCAGCTTGATCAACAGCTTAGTGCCTTCAATAGCCGCCATTACAATAAGGCCGGTGAGAAAGAGGAAGGATATTCCGATAAATATAAGTCCCAGACATATCCACAGGCTCTTGGCGCTGAGTGCGCCTCCGGCTGCGATCAATGCGACGCCGGTGGTCGGGAACGCCACTATCAGGCTGTAAAGTCCGATGAGCAGACCGACAATCGCGCTGCCAAGGGTAGGTATCAATATGACGCACAGCAGGATGACGATTACTAATCCCGTGGTATTGTAATTGCTGGTGGCTCTCTGTCTTTCCGGCGCGGAATAATCTCTTTCTTCGGCGGCGCGGTCGTAATCGACATAAGCCGGACTGCTACGTACATACTGCGAATGATTTTGTTGCTGCGGCTGGGTCTGGTAGGTGGGAGCCTGATATGACTGCTGCGGCTGGGTCTGGTAGGTGGGAGCCTGATATGACTGCTGCGGC
>ONYN01000244.1 GCA_900322085.1 uncultured Eubacteriales bacterium
GCAGTTGCCCGCGCTGTCGCGGATGACTTCGTACTCGATTTCCTTCCAGCCGCCGATATATCTCTCGATAAGAGCCTCGGTAACACGGCTGACCTGGAGTCCGTGGCCGCAGATTTCGACCAGTTCCTCGTGAGTGCAGGCGATGCCGCCGCCTGTTCCGCCCAGGGTGAATGCCGGACGAACGACCACCGGGTAGCCGATCTTCTCTGCGAATTCCACAGCGTCCTCGACATTGTGGACAACAAGGCTGTCGGCGCAGGGCTGACCGATTTTTTCCATAGTGTCCTTGAATTCCTGTCTGTCCTCGGCCTTGCGGATCGTCTCGGCTGTGGTGCCGATCAGGCGGACATTGTGCTCGGCAAAGAAGCCCTCTTCCTCCAGTTCAACGGCAAGATTCAAAGCGTTCTGTCCGCCGAGGGTGGGAAGAATGGAGTCAGGCTTTTCTGCGAGAATGACCTTCTTGACGGTATCAGTGGTGAGTGGTTCGATATAAACCTTGTCGGCAATGTCCTTGTCAGTCATGATAGTCGCGGGATTGGAGTTGATCAGTACGACCTCAACGCCCTCTTCCTTCAGGGCGCGGCATGCCTGTGTGCCGGCGTAGTCAAATTCTGCGGCTTGTCCGATGATAATGGGACCTGAGCCTATAACGACAACTTTATTGATATTCGGATTCTTCGGCATTATTTTTTGCCTCCCATCATAGCAAAGAATTGATTAAACAGCGGTGCTGCGTCATGAGGACCTGCGCAGGCTTCGGGGTGGAACTGAACGGTGAAAACATGGCCGTTCTTGTAGCGCACGCCTTCGCAACTGCCGTCGTTGACGTTGACGTAGCTCATTTCGGCTATTGCAGGATCAATGCTCTTTTCGTCCACCACATAACCGTGATTCTGTGATGTGATATACACACGGCCGGTTTTAAGTTCCTTGACAGGGTGATTGGCGCCTCTGTGACCGTATTTGAGCTTGTAAGTATCAAATCCGCTGGCAAGAGCGGTGAGCTGATGTCCAAGACAGATGGCAAATATCGGCATCTTTGCCGCAATGAGCTTTTTCAGTTCTTCCACAACATCTCCGCACTGCTTGGGGTCGCCGGGGCCGTTGGAAAGCATAATGCCGTCGTGACCCGCGGCAAGTATCTCGCTTGCGGGCGTGTTTGCGGGATATACCGTAACATCGCATCCAAGATTGACCAGAGACTTAAGGATATTCCTTTTGCAGCCGAGGTCGAGCAGAGCCACATTGTATTTTTTCTCCTTGCTCTCCACAACGTACTTTTCGAGACAGGTGACGGTGGGAACGGTCTCGGGAAGCGTATAAGCCTTGATTTCCTTCATGCACTGCTCCATATCAAAGCTCTCGCCAAAGGTCACCATGCCGCGCATTGTGCCCGATTCTCTCAGGTGCTTTGTAAGGGCGCGTGTGTCTACGCCCTGGATCACCGGGATATTGTTTTCGATGAGATAATCCCTGAGTAATCCCTCCGAACGGAAGTTGGAATCCATTCTGTTAAGCTCGCGGACAATATATGCCTCTACCCACGGTCTGCGGGATTCGGTGTCCTTCATGCATATGCCGTAGCTGCCGATGATGGGATAAGTCATTACAACGCCCTGTCCTGCGTACGAAGGGTCTGTAAGAAGCTCGCGGTAGCCCGTCATTGATGTGTTAAAAACGATTTCACAGACGGTTTTTCTCTCCGCTCCGACGGATTCGCCCTGATAAACTCTTCCGTCTTCGAGAATCAGCCATGCTTTCATTTGCTGTTCATTCCTTTTCAGTTAAATTTTGAAGGGTCGTGAATTACCGACTCCATATACACACTTCTAATTATTTTAGCATATAATTATGATAAATTCAATAATCAATGATTTAAAAGTTAGAAGAATGTTGATATACAATTGCTTAAAAATATGGTCAAAAAGCAAACAGACATCAGGCAAACGCTTTTTTGATGCGTTCTATTGCCGCAATTGAATTTTCAAGCGAGCCAAATGAGGTCAGACGGAAGTATCCCTCTCCGCTCGGACCGAAGCCGGAACCGGGTGTGCCGACAACGCCGGCCTTATTGATAAGCTCGTCAAAAAATTCCCACGAAGTCAGACCGTTCGGAGTCTTGAGCCAGATGTACGGGGCATTCACACCGCCGTAGACCGTAAATCCCGCTTGGGCAAGTCCCTCTCTGATCACCTTTGCGTTGTGGAGATAGTAGGCGATCGTTGCGCGGATCTGCTTCTGCCCTTCTTCAGAGTAAACCGCCTGAGCGCCGCGCTGAACGATGTAAGGCACGCCGTTGAACTTGGTAGTCTGCCGTCTGTTCCAGAGTGCGTTGAGAGATACGCCGCCGCATTGAAGCGCCTTGGGAACCACTGTATAGCCGCAGCGTGTGCCGGTGAATCCCGCCGTCTTGCTGAAACTGCGGAATTCTATGGCGCATTTTTCCGCGCCCTCGATTTCAAATATGCTGTGGGGAATGTCCTCCGTGATGAAGGCCTCATACGCCGAGTCGTACAAAATGACAGATTCATTGGCCAGCGCGTAATCCACCCATTTTTTCAGCCCGTCAAACGTAATCGAAGCGCCGGTGGGGTTGTTGGGAAAGCAGAGATAAATCATATCGGCGCGCTTTTCGGGCAGTGCCGGAGCAAAGCCGTTTTCCTCGGTGCAGGGCATATATACCAGATTGTTCCAGCGGCCGTCAGGAGCAAGTTCACCTGCTCTGCCCGCCATTGCGTTGGTGTCTACATAAACAGGGTAGACCGGATCACACACCGCGACCACGTTATCCCTGCCGAAGATATCTCCTATATTGCCGGTATCGGACTTGGCTCCGTCGCTGACGAAAACCTCGTCCGGCATAATATGGACGCCTCTTGCCTCATAATCGTATTTCACAATAGCTTCCCGCAGGAAATCGTAGCCCTGTTCGGGTCCGTATCCACGGAACGTGGCCTCCGCGCCCATCTCGTCGCAGGCCTTTTTCATTGCCTCGACGACCGCCGGAGCCAGCGGACGTGTGACGTCCCCTATTCCGAGTCTGATAATGGATTTGTCGGGATTGGCCTCCGTATAGGCCGAAACCCTCTTGGCAATATCCGAAAACAGATAGCTCTGAGGGAGCTTGACGAAATTTTCATTAATTCTGAACATGTTGATTCCTCCAATAGATTCATGTTTCTCCTTCAAAGACGAAGGTCGCTGTACCGGTCATGTAGATTATATTTTCCGCTCTGTCCCATTCAATCAAGAGATCACCGCCGCGAAGCTTTACCGTAACGCTGCTGCCATTGACCACTCCGTTCAGAACAGAAGCCACCGCTACGGCACATGCACCTGTGCCGCACGCCCATGTTTCGCCTGAACCGCGTTCCCACACCCGCATCTGCACGGTGCGGTCATCCATTTTCCGGACGAACTCGGTGTTCACACGGTCGGGAAATATCGCGTGATTCTCAAACTTCGGGCCGATTTTTTCCAGATTCATTGCATCCACGTCGTCGACAAATGTGACACAGTGGGGATTGCCCATCGAAACGCAGGTGACGTTCCATTTTGTTCCATCGACATTAATGGGCTGATTCACCATGCTGTCCCCTGTGAATTGCACCGGAATCAGCGATGGCCGCAGAATCGGACTGCCCATATTGACGCGGATGGCCGTCACATCACCATTCTCGACAGTCAGCCATGCGGTCTTTATGCCAGCCAATGTCTCAATGGAAATTGTCGTCTTGTCGGTCAGGCCTTTGCAGTAAACGTACTTGGCAAAGCAGCGAATCCCATTGCCGCACATCTTTCCCTCTGATCCGTCGGCATTGAACATTCTCATGCGAAAATCCGCCTTATCCGACGGACAAATGAGAATCATTCCGTCCGAACCAACCCCAAAGTGCCTGTCGCTCAGTCTGACGGAAGTCTCTGCCGGGTCAAAGTCTATTCCATCCATACAGTTGACATAGATATAATCATTGCCTATGCCGTGCATTTTGGTAAATTTCATATTTTTAATACCCTCCGTTGCTGCGATCATCAAAAGACTTATAAAAAAAGGAATAGCAGATGAACTGCTACCCCTTTACGGACTAACTTTGAAGAAAAATATTGAATTGATGAGTGTCACATTCTGTGATGAAAAAATCATTTACAAAACTCCGTTCAATATATTCTGTGCCACACTGACAAGCGACTGACCGGTATTCATGCTCCTCTTTTGCAGGAATCGGTGAGCATCAGGCTCGGACATGTTGTTTCGTTCCATCAGCAGCGCCTTCGCCCTGAATATGATCTCCTTATCGCTCGCGCTGCGTGAATCCGGCTTGCGCACCGGCTCGGGCTTTTGCTGCCCGGTGAGCATAAATATCGTATCAATCAAATCCCCGCGGTTGATGGGAATATTCAGGCAGAGCATGCCGCTCTCGTCAAATATGACCCGCTGTCTGGCAGAGAGAAGCACTACCATCTCGAAATTCTCGGGCATGATCCGGAACAGTTCGGACGCGGTCATATCACTCATGGCATAGGAGCAAAGCAGCACTCCGTTGTCTCCGTAATATCTGGCGGCCTTCTGCAAAGCGGAAGCTCCCTTTGTCGCCGTTCCCAATACATCTATGCCGGCAGCGGCAAGCGTGTGCGACAGCTTATCGCACATTCCGCTGTCCTTGCATGCAATTATCACACCGCCCAATGCCATGACCTCACATAATACGCGCGAAAAAAATAAATCCTATTGATATTTTAACGGTATAAAGCACAAAAGTCAACAGTAATTTTTCTCAGCGCAAAAGAATATACCATACACAAAAAAGTTATCAAACCGCAGGGCTGCGTGTTGTATATTTTGTATAACAGATTAACCGCGCGGTTACAGCAACCCTATAAATAAGGCTGTAAGAAGCACTACCCCCGCGGTTATTCCCAAAGCAATGGCAAGCATTCTGCGCAGCTTTGCCTCCCGTCCGTCATCGGTCACCCGGGCGATTACCACAGTGAGATTGTCTCCGCTGCCCTTGCGGATAGCTTTTTCAATGAGCGTATCGGCAATATCCTTTACCGGACGGTCGGAGGTGAGACTGGCATAGATCGAATGACTCGGCAGTACGTCCGACACTCCGTCGGAGCATATCAGCAGAATGTCACCGCTGTGCAGATCGGCAGTACATTCATTGGGCTTAAGTCCCTTTAGGTTTTCCATACCGAGGTATTTCGAGAGCTGATTGCGGGCATAGGAAAGACTCGCCTGCTTTTCCGAAATGGCGCCTCTGTCCACCAGTTCCTGGGCAAAGGTCTGCGGTTTGCTCAGCCGCTCCATGCCGTAGCTGTTTTTGATAAATATTTCGCTGTCGCCCAGATTGCACGCGTAGAGGTAATCCGCCGACACAACCAGCATGGCAAATGTGGAACCCATCTTTTTGCCTGTCATTTGATTCCGCTTTAATATGCGGTCATTCGCCTCACGAATGACCCGCCGGGTGTGGAATGACGCTTCCTCATAGCTGCGGGAATCATGCAGCTCCTCCGCAAAATCCGCAACGGTTCTGACGCCGGTCATGGCGGCCACATCGCCGTCCGCCTGACCTCCCATTCCGTCGCACACTGCGAGAACATGAGTCTCATCGGTATCGACGGTTTCAAATCGCTCCGCCGTCACCTTATAATGATCAACAAAGCAGCCGTTTACAAAAAAATTATCTTCATTTCTCGACCTGCGCCGACCGATATCGGTGACGGCCGCAATTTCCAATGTCACCGGAATGCCCTTCATTTCAGCTTCCTCCTCTCCGCAGTATTGCTTTATTTGCTGATAATCACTATACAATATACCACCAAAACCGTCTGTTTGTCAAGCTTTTAAAAAAATGTATCAGGGAAATCAATTCTGACAGGCACGTCATCCCAGCACGGAACGGAGATTTTTCATTTCCTCCGCGGTCTGCTCGCTGTCAAAATACGCATAGGAATACAGCACAAAGCCATCCGATCTGATTTCCCCGCTGCGGGTGTACAACACCTGATTCATAATGATGTCATCAGACCGTTTCCATTTGCCGCTGTCGTCATCAGAACCCGCCTTGTAGAGCGCAAGACCAATGTAAAGCTTCACCTTGTCGGACGTCACAAGCTCATTCCATCTGCGGCAGACCGGTTCAAAGGGCGCAATGGTATTGTCGCTGGTCCAGTAGACCTGCGGAATGAGATAATCTACATACCCCTCCCTACTGCCCCATGTCTTGACATCCGCTCCGACACTCATGCAGTTGTCAATATTGCCGGCGGGACTTATGCCGAACAGACAGCTTTTGTCTGCGCTCTTTACCGCGCTGTAGACCGACCTGACCAGCTGGTTGATATTTTCCCTGCGCCAGTCCGAAAGGCTCAGGGTACCTCCCTGCTCCACGTAGGCGGAATACGCCTTGCTGTCGTCAAACGATTCGTCCGTGGCGGGATAGAAATAATCGTCCCAATGTACGCCGTCCACATTGTAATTCTCGACAATCTCTCTGGTTCCGTTTACGATCAGCTCCCGCACCTGCGGAATGGCGGGATTGTAGAATTTTCCGGACTGGTAGTCGATAACCCAGTCGTCATTGTCCTCGCTGTCGTCATTGCGCCAGACGGTGTAGGGATTGTCATCGGAGAGTGACGGAGGATACACACCGCTGGGCAGCATGATGCGCAGCGGATTCAGCCAAGCGTGCAAAGCCAGTCCTTCACGGTGTGCCGCTTCAACAGCATAGGCCAGCGGGTCGAAATCCCCCTCAGGAGCAACGCCCTGCGTGCCGGAAATCAGATGTGACCAAGGATAATACTTTGATTGATAAAGCGCGTCGCCAAACGGACGTACATGCAAAAAGATCGTATTCATGCCGTTTGCCTTCGCGCTGCTCACGATAGAGTCGATTGCAGATTCATTCACCCCGCCCAGCGAAAGATAGGCCACCCACACCCCGCGCATTTCCTCAAAATCAGACGGGCGGCCATATTGGTCGGATTTTTTTGTATAGACCACACTGGGGACAGAACTCTCCCCCATTTTTCTGATTATGTAAGGCACCGACGCCATTGCCACGATTCCCGCCATGAGCAGAACGATCACAACGTAAAACAATGCCGAATTCGGTTTGGAAGATGTTTTTTTCCTGTTCAAGATGAATTCCTCCGTCAGATATGTTTTTTACAAAAATCGACTTGACTTCTGATAATAATTATAATACCATTATAAGGTACAGTAGTGTACGAATTGTAAATAGGAGTTGTTTTTCAAATGGATTTTGTCGACACCGCCATCAATGTTTGTTTCGCCATAATTGCCATTCACCTCGTTATGATCAATATTTTCGCAGTCTATCAGACTGTGCGCGACAAGGCGCTTTCCAACGTGCCGAAGGATTCGCCGGATTACTGGCGCGTGCCGGAAGCACAGCTTCTTCTGATATCGGCTCTCGGAGGCTCGGTCGCCATGTATCTCACCATGCAGACCATACGCCACAAGACACAACACCCCAAATTCATGATAGGGATTCCCGCCATCATGATTCTTCAGCTTGCTCTCATCGCGTTCATCGCCTGGCTCAGGCTGTTCTGATAAAAAATATGCGGACAGGCATGGATTTATGACCTGTCCCATTGACAAATTATTCCCGTGGAGGAATTTGTTTTGAAGAAATTCACCATAGGCATGGACGTCGGAATTGACCTCGGCTCCAACACCGTAAAAATATTTACGCCCGACAGGCAGATCGCTCTGGCCGAGCCTACCATGGTGGCCGTCGACAGGGATACCGATGAAATTCTCGCATTTGGCTCCGACGCAAGACAAATGCTGGGGCGCACATCGGAAAAAATTGCTGTTATCAGCCCTGTGCAGCACGGGCGAATCCATCATTTCAGCCTTACCGAGACAATGCTCACGGCGTATGTACGCGAAGTCTGCGGCAACAGGATTTTTATGCCTCGTGTCGTTGTATGTGTTCCGTCAGGCGTATCCGAAGTGGAAAAGAGCGAAGTTGTCGAATCGCTGCGGGCTGCCGGCGCACGCAAGGTCTGCCTGATCGAAACGGTAGTGGCGGCTGCTTTGGGCGCCGGACTGGATATATCCCAACCGCGCGGCTGCATGGTATGCGACATAGGCGGAGGCACCACCGACATCGGCGTTATATCAATCAACGGCACCGCCGTTTCCCATTGGATTCATTACGCGGGCAATTCCTTCAACGAAGCGCTGACAGAATTTATCGCCCGCAAGCACGATCTGGTCATCGGTCCGCAGACCGCCGAGCTTATCAAGCGCGAAATAGGCTGCGTTATTCCACGCGAAGCGATTCTGACAGCAACGGTCAAGGGCAGGCACTTCAAAACCGGAATGCCTCACATGATCAGGATTAATTCCGAGGATATAATGGAGGCCTTTGAAGAGCCCGCCGTCAGAATTTGCCGCGCCGTTCAGCATACCTTGGAGGAGACCCCTCCGGCACTCGCGGGCGATCTGCTCACCAACGGCGGAATTACCGTCACAGGCGGCGGCGCGAAGCTCTACGGCATGGACAGGCTTATCGCCGAACGAACCAAGCTTAATGTAACAGTGGCCCGTGATCCCGAAATCTGCGTGGCTCTCGGCACCGGCAAGGCCATCAGATTTATCGACACCCGCGATAAATTTGAAAAGGAAACCTCACCGCTCGATGTTTTCGGAGCATGATCTTCCCGACATGTTTGTGATCAATAAAACGCAAAGCATCGCATATTTCCGTGTCAAACGGAAGTATGCGATGCTTTTTTGAGATTAAGATATCGGTCTTACTGTCATTATAAGTCTATGTCGAACATCTTTTTATCCTTATAAACCGTCTCATAGAGCGCGCAAATCTTGTCGGAAAGGCAGACGATGGCAGCCTCCCGGCACTTTGGAATATGGGTGATGGTCAGCGGCCACATGTGACTTACAATGATATTCTTTTCCTTTGGGTTAAGAGCAAACTGCCTCTGCGCCTTTTCAAGCGCTCTGAGAGGGTGCTTGAAGCCGTGCAGTCCGTCATTTGAACTGCGGTCGTGCCAGTCGTACAGGTAAAAATCATGCAGGAATGCGCCGATAATCAGACTGTGTTTGTCGGAATGTGCGTGCAGATTCCGATCCATCAGGCAGCTCATGCAGACCACATTGAGCACATGGGTGTATGTCGTAATATGCCCATGCTGAATGAATGTCTTCATGCTTTGCGCCTGCGGCGTGTCAATGATGCCGCACAGACATTGGCCGATGTATTTTTTGTCCGCTGTGCTTATTTTCATGTCGGTTCGCTTCCTTTCCAAGAGCCGGCTGTCATTGTTTCCTTATGGGCAATCGTTGAATAAAATCCTTGACCCTGCTGTGATTCTCGTCGGAATTTCTGCCTGCCGATTCGCTACGGAAACTCTTGATTTTGCTCAGAACCTTTATCTGTATGTTCGTGAGCGATATGTCGGAGTTTTTGATCTCCTGATCAATGATCTTGTCCTTTACACTGGCGGGAATCGACTTTACCGTCTTTATTGTGCCGCTGACGCTGGTTTCCAGCTCTTTGTATTTTTCGTCAATGGCACGATTGACCGTCTTGTCAATTTCAACCAGCTTGTCGACAAAGTCGCTGAGAATTGAGACGGTGACTGTCATATCCGCCGATGTTACCCCGACCAGAATCAGCGCCGCTATGTTTACAACCCACGACGGAATATACTGCATTGGCAGGGAGACAATCGGGTGTATGAAATGCGATACAAGCACTCCCATTGTCCCGAAGAGCAGCGACGCGGGCAGGCATATGTAGCCGTTGAGATTGAGCGGCATATTGCTGTAATCCCACCACGAGGCGTGAAACAGCTTTTCGAGGGTATAGCCTGTGGTGTATTCCAGCACGGCAGAACTCACCATGCATACCAGAAATGTCACCGGAATACTCATATGAGTCCCCATCAGTGCAAACAGTAATCCCCCAGCGCCATATATCGGACAAATGGGTCCGATCAGAAAGCCTCTGTTATCCCAGTGCTTTTCCCGCACGCTGACAAATGTACTCTCATAAATCCAGCCAAGAAAGCTGTAGATGTAAAAATAAACCACCGCTTCATCTATTGTCATTCCAAACACACAAAACACTTCCGTCACATATCTTTGATTTAACACTCACAATGATATACCCATTGAGTGAATTGGTTTAGACCTTTGTGTGAATAATAAGTGAATTTGCGTGCATCAAAGCTGTACATTGGCCATGCGAACGTATCGGCGTAAAGAATACTCACCATCGTGCGATTCCCCTGCAAATGCAGAGGACATATCTCCGGCACGGGTAACGCGGTTGATCCCGCTTCGGATAAGGAGATCGGTCAGAGCAGGCCTGTCCTCTTCGCTGCAAATGAGTCCAGCGGTCTGCAAATGCCCCTTCTGCTCCCGAAGCACACGCATGATCTTCTCCCTCGGAAGTCTCTTGACGGGCACTCTGCCAAACATGTCCGAAAGTTCCAACGTGCTGTCCTCACATGCCGTCAGGCAGCATAGTCTTCCCCCATACAAAGCCTCCCGCTGTCCTGAATTACCCGAAATGACCGCTTCAAGCTCCGCGTTGTATTCCTTTAAGGTTATCTCTTCCAGTGCGCCAATATCGGTGATAGGATTTGAATTTCTGGCACTTTGCAGCATCGGAAGGAATACACGGCAAAAATTCTCAATATTCTCCATGCTGTCGGTGTCTAAATAAATCATCTGGCAAGAGCGGCAGAGGAGCTGTTCCGTGGTGACTATGTGACAGGCAAGCGCAGACATTTCCTCTGTTTTATTACTCCAATCCCCCGAAATATAGGCAAAACTCAGCCGATTACCCCATTCGATCAGCTTAGAGCCTGTTTAGAATCTCTCCACACGCGTCCTGCTTGCATATTTTCCGCCATATTTTGCCAAAATCCTCGTTAATACACAAA
>ONYN01000021.1 GCA_900322085.1 uncultured Eubacteriales bacterium
GGATTGGGATTCTTGATATTGACGGGGTACTGCAATTTCTTCTCATAGTTCCACATTATTGGCACGCTCCTTTCCCGCATCTTGCGTCATTCGCGTTTCTTGCACCCATCGAAGGGGTAAAGCAGCCACAGCCAGCGGTCTGCGAAGAATATTCCCACGGCCACGGATCGTCAATCCAGCACCAGTGCTTCATGTTGGCCTTGGGATTGCTGAGCGGTCCATACTTGCACTCGTATTCATCCTTAAGCCTTATTGCATTGGCGCGGTGCATATTGAGTGCCTGCATTGCCTCCACACAATTCGGATGCGTGTCCAGAAACAGCATCAATTCGTACTGGGCAAATCTGCACGCCGACAGCTTCATAAGAAGCTTTTTTCTATCGTCCATTGCGTTAGTCGAATTCATCGTGTACATCCGCATTTGCCTCCTCTCCCCGTAAAAGGCTTGTCGAGCGCCGGGAATAATGTCCCGCGGCACAAGCCCTCCGCCTCGTTGTACATTCTGCCGAAGGGCTGCATTTCAATAAAAACCATCACCGGCACGGTGTCGCATCCGCATGCCGGCTTGCACATATCAGCCTGCTCATTGTGGCAGTTCTGCTGGCCTGCAATATTACCGTATCCGCAGGGATTTTTTGTTTTGCAGCATGGTTTTTCCATGTCACCCATTGTTTTACCGCAGCCACAGGATTTTTTTTCATCCACATCGTCCATTATCACTGAGCAGCCATAGGAATGATTCTCTGCGTCATCATAATCCGAAAAAATATCCTCGTAATTGCACTGCGCCTGCTTTATCGAACGTCTGATAAAGCGGTTGTAATCGTCCTGCACGTCAATTGCTCCTTTCATGTTTCTCATTATATGAAAGCAATATTTCTGAGCAAACAGTTATTATATGCTTTCTGTTACCATAATATTCCGATTAACGCCGGTTGCCACAAACAAAAAAGCCCCGATGAATTGCCTGCCTTGCCATTCATCGGGGTTAAACTGTGTTCAAATCATGATTTATGATTAGCCGTCTGGGCTTTGGAATCTTTTAAATAATCCAGCACATCGGCAGCATTGGCGTCGGGCTTGACCTTGGACATGATTTTTTCAATCATACCATTTTCGTCAATGATGAATGTGGTGCGCACCACACCCATGCTCACCTTGCCGTAGAGCTTCTTTTCCTGCCACACGCCGTAGGGTTCAATCGCCTTGCGCTCCGGGTCGGAAAGCAGCACGAAGGGCAGCGAGTGTTTCTCGGCAAAGCGAAAATGCGAGGCGGAGCTGTCCTTGCTGATGCCGATGACCTGAGCGCCGACCTCTTTGAATTCATCATAAAGGGCGGCAAAGGCGTTCGCCTGTCTGGTGCAGCCGGATGTGTTGTCCTTGGAATAAAAGTAAAGCACTACCTTTTGGCCCCGGAAGTCAGACAATGAGACTTCCTTGCCGTCCTTGTCCGGCAGGGTGAATTCGGGTGCGGGTGTTCCGATTTTAAGTGTTTTCATAATGTGTACCTCCCGTTTTTCTGATTATATCCCAATTTCCAACAAAATGCAATAGGATAGATTATCTCCGCTTCAAAAAAATCTTTGTCACACCCTCGTTGAGGAAGGACTGCATTTTGCGGGCAATGCGTGGGTGCGTCAGGGAATTCTGCACCATGGCCCGCAGGGAATTACCTCCCCGGTAGCCGTGAATCACATGCAGTTCTGTCACATCATTCGGCAGTCTGTCGAGCAATTGAAGAATTTCCCGTCTTGCGTCGGACGGATTCATGCCGTGAATGTCAACCTCTGCTACGCTGCCGTTTCTCCTTGTAATCACTTGCCATCACCCCCCAAAAAATATGTCATTATTTTCATGTAAAATGAAAAAATCTATTGATTTGTTACTAAAATATAATTATAATATATTTGCAGACATATTTCAATTGGTATGCAATACATTTAATCACCCCACAGGAGGATTTTAAAATAATGGATATAACGGAATTTGTGGATTCATCGGTCAGAATGTCGGCGGCAAGCGAATATGCCGTCAGTAATGACGCGCTTCTCGACATCACCGACTGCTTGCAGAACAGCTGCTTCTACGGCGACAAGGGAGCCACCATTGAAGAACGCCTTACCGCTCTCTGCGACGGCAGGCACCCCTACTGGGAGGCATTCCAAAGCCGCAAGGGACCAATCTATATCAACTGCAAATGCTCCGCGACCGTCGACGGCAGGGATGTGGAAGTCGCCCTGCAATTCGGCATTGGCGACGACAGACAAAGCTTCGCGCTTCTGGCAATCATGCTCGACAACCGTCCCCAGACCGACGACTACATCGACGAATTTCTGGCGATGATACGCAAACTGTAATTCAGGTAGGAGGTAGAAGGTGTGCTGCCATTTCCGCGTAACGATGCCTATCAAACCTCACACTTCACATTTCATACTCCAAACGGCATTGAAAGGTTGTGTCAATCAAAATGAAGGAAAATATCTGTACTATTCCGGTCAATGAAGTCTTTGAAGTGCATAACGGCTGCCCGATCTGCCGCATGCGCGACATTATCGAGGCTAAATACATTGATTATATCACCGGCCCGGCCATGATGGAGCCGGATATCCGCATTGAAACCAACCGCGCGGGATTCTGCGAGCGGCACTTCGGCATGATGCTCACCTCCGGACGCGCGCGCCTTCCGGTCGCTTTGACTCTCGAAAGCCATCTCATCGACGTAAGGGAAAAAATGCTCTCCAAAAAGCCCGACAAAAAGATTTTGGAAGCGATGGAAAAACTTGAAAACAGCTGCTTTGTCTGCGAATACATTGAGCCTCACCTTGCCAGAGCCATTGAAACCGTCTGTCTCAGCTACAAAAACGAGCCGGAATTCCGCAAACTCTATGAATCACAGCCCTTCATCTGCATGAATCATTACCGCATGATCGTTCAGAACGCAAAGAAGCCGCTGGGCAGAGACTACGATACCTTTGTTGAGGCAACAAGGCGGCTGACCAAAAGATACGCAGATTCCCTGCAGGAGGGAATTACCCAGTTCCGCGACGCGTTCGACTACCGCAACGCCGGCAAACCTATGCCTGCCGAAGCACGCACTTCCATTGAAAGCACCATCGAATTTCTCACCTCACGTCCTGCCGCTACCAGACAGGAGCCTGAGAAAAAAACCGAGCAGCAGTAATTTTTCTTCCATCATAAAGAAATCCTTAAGATTGCCCAAAAGGTATTGCAATTTTATTAGAAAAGTATCATAATAGAATACAAGGAAGGCAAAAGCTTTCCGTCAACATCCGATAATTACACACAGCAGTGCAGATTGCGGTTACTTCGTATTTCATAGGTACACAAGACTCCGCTGTCGCCCATTCTCTGTGTGTAATTATATTTTTTTATTTGATTTTTCATCACGTAAAGGAGCTGAAATAATGGCTAAATTCAATCAGAGCAATACAAACAAGACGGAAAACCGCGATGGCTTTCCCGCTTACCCCATGCAATTAAAAGAACATCTCGTCACAGCCGTACTGACCACGATGTTCGGAGAGCCAAAATTCTACGGCTCCACCGACGGCGATATTGTCAGGCTGTCTGCGGAATGTGCCGCGACCGACCCCGAATTTCTCTGTAAGCTGGCCTGCTATGCCCGAAACGTCGCGAACCTGCGCTCGGTGAGTCATGTGCTGACCTGCGTCATCGCCCGTGAGGCGCACGAATTCACCCGCAGGACGGTTCGCAATGTGGTAATCCGCCCCGACGACATTACCGAAATATTGGCGTGCTACAAGCAGATGTACGGCAAACCCTTTCCCAACGCACTCAAACGTGAAATCGCTTCCGTGATCCAGCGTTTCGACGGGTACCAACTTGCCAAGTACAACGGCGGCAGCCGTTCTGTCAAATTCAGGGACGTACTGCGAATCACACATCCCACCCCCAAAGACCCGCAGACCGAGGCACTTTTCCGAAAGGTGCTGGATGACACCCTTCCAACACCCTATACATGGGAAACCGAGCTATCCGCCAAGGGCAATACGAAGGAAGTCTGGGACGAACTGATTGCTTCGGGCAAGGTGGGATATATGGCGCTGCTGCGCAACCTGCGCAATATCATCAAATGCGGCGCAAATGTCTCTCCCGTGCTGAAAATCCTTTCCGACCCCGAACAGGTGAAAAAGAGCCGACAGCTTCCCTTCCGCTTCTACAGCGCCTACCTCACACTAACCAGGGAAAAAATGATGAGCGGAAGCATACAAAGGTCACTCGAAAAGGCACTGGAAGTCTCCGTCGAAAATATGGAGCAGATACCCGGAAGGTCGCTCATCGCAATTGACGTTTCCGGCTCCATGGGCAGCCGGATATCCTCCAGGAGCGAAATCCGGTGCTGCGACGTCGCCTCCCTTTTGGGCGCGATGGCGAGCCGTATCTGTGAGGACGCGACGGTTTGCTACTTCGACACGGCAGGCTCATGGTCGTCCCTTGACCACAAGGGCTACACCATCAAGCATTATGGCAAGTACGACTCCATTCTTGAAATATGCCTCAGCAGTCGCTTCTACGGCGGCGGCACACAGATGGACCTCCCCATGGTCTACGCCCTGAATGAGGACGGCAACAGGGACATAAAGCCCTTTGACCGCATAATCTATTTCAGCGACAACGAATGCAACAGCTCCTGTGGCGGCTTTAACAAGACCGTACAGGGAATGATCGACCAATACCGCCAAACATACAACAGAAATTTCTGGGTACACGGCATTGACATGCAGGGCTACGGCACACAGCAGTTTCACGGCAACCAATTCAACCTCATTGCCGGATGGAGCGAAAGCGTGCTGCCATTTATCAATACCGCTGAAAAGGGCATGGGTTCCCTCGTGGAGACAATCGCTCAGTATGAGGTTGTCTGAAATTCACGGAAAAAATTTGCAAAACACTTGACTTGACATAAAAAATGTGCTAAACTAGCTATGTTGCGCAATTAGCGCGGCAAAATCCTTGCTCCGAGAGAAACGGAGCCATATGCCCAGAAGGAGGTGCTGAAAGATGGAAAAAATGAAAGAAGCTTATGAGTCCATCCTTATTGTGTCCTGCAAAAACGGCGATGAAGCCGTTGCAGAAGTAGTCGGCAAGTTCAAGAATATGATCGAATCCGGCGCAACTCTCGACAGTGTTGAGGAATGGGGCAAGCGCAAGCTCGCTTACATGATCAACAAGGAGTCCGAAGGCTACTATGTACTCTTCAACTTCACCTGTGACGCTGCTTTCCCGGCAGAGCTTGACAGAGTTTACAACATCACGGACGGCGTACTTCGTTCACTCATCGTCAAGAGAGTAGAAAAGTCCGAAGCTCCCGCTGCTGCCAACGATAATGACGCAGCTGAGGAAACCGCTGACACAGCCGACGCAGAGTAATTGAGAGGTAACGCTAATGCTTAATCGTGTGATTCTTATGGGCAGATTGACTGCCGAACCCGATTACCGTACCACTCAGAGCGGCGCTTCGCTCGCAAGATTTACGCTGGCAGTCGACAGGGATTATTCCGGTCAGGGTGCCGAGCGTAAAACAGACTTTCTCGACATCGTGGTGTGGAGAAGCACGGCTGATTTTGTAAGCAAATACTTCCACAAGGGACAGCTGGTAGCCGTTCAGGGAAGTATTCAGGTCAGCAGCTACACCGACAGAGAGGGAACTAAACGCAGATCATGGGATATAGTGGCCGATCAGGTCTATTTTGCCGAGAGCAAGAAGGATAACGGCAGTCAGACCAACTATGACTACAGCCGCTACGATCAGATGACTCCCCCGCCCGCACAGACGCAGCAGCCGTCCTACGGTGAGCCCGCAAGCGCCTACCAGAGCGGCAGTGAGGGTGACTTCACCCCTGTGGCTGACGACGATCTGCCATTCTGACGAGTTATGACAACGACACAATATTCAAAAAGGAGGATTTATCATGGCTGAAAGACCCGAACGCAGAGGCCGCAAAGGCCGCAAGAAGGTTTGCAATTTCTGTGTGGAAAACATCAAGGAAATTGATTACAAGGACGTGAGCAAGCTCAGAAGATATGTCTCTGAGAGAGCCAAGATTCTGCCCCGCAGAGTCACCGGCACATGTGCCTTCCACCAGCGTCAGCTCACAGTGGCCATCAAGCGCGCACGTCACGTCGCACTTATGCCCTACACCGCTGACTAATTGCTCCATTGCTGACAGACAGCAGATATTTTTTGAATCAAGACGGCATATAGATGATAGCAATATCGGATATATGCCGTTTTTAGTGCCTGTCGACGTATCTCCGCGCGTGCGTACCGCGCTGTCAGATTTTGTGCCAGATGAAGGGAATTTCACGCCGCCATACTTTCGTATTGCAAGTGAAATTCACGAA
>ONYN01000031.1 GCA_900322085.1 uncultured Eubacteriales bacterium
GCGGCTTTCGGCGGTTCCTTCGCTCTTTCTCTTTGCGACAGCTTCACTATATTACCACACCTTCCCACGCTTGTCAAGTCTTTTTTTTAGTTTTTTTCAATTTTTTTTGCGTGGACAATTCCTTACCGCATTTTGGCTTGATCGGGCGGCTTACATGCCCTTTTTTGCATGATATTGACTTTAATGATTGATTGTGGTATAGTTTTATTGAGTGTTTTGAAAATGAACATATATATAGGTATGGAAATGAGGTGCAGCAATGCCCAAAAAGATTGTTATGCGTTTTCTGACCCAATCCAGTTGTATCGTGCTGGCTTTATTAATTGTAATATCTGCTCTGCTTGGAATCTCCTGTTTGTCAGGCAGGTCGTTGACCGATCATTCAGACGTCGTTGCCACCGGACTTGATTATCTTAAAAACGCCGAAGCTGCTGACGCGTCGGCGGGTGACAGTGTTTTCTTCCAGAGAAAGGCGGAACGCGAAAAGCTTGCCCAGCAGCAGCGGGACAAGGAACAGCTTATATACGACATCAATCATGACAATGTTGACATCTATTCTCTCTTTAAGGATTACGCGATATTGGGCGATTCGCGCGCACTGGGATTTTCACATTTCCGCTATCTGGATTATTCCAGAGTATTTGCCGCGGGCGGAGATACCATACTCAATGTGAGAGATCATATCGACAAACTCAAAAAGCTCAATCCCACCTACATATACCTCTGCTACGGTGTGAATGACGCCGGGATACAGATCTGGAAAACGCCGGAAAAATATGCCGCCCAGGTGCTTGAAATACTAAGCGAACTACAGGCCGCTCTTCCGGACTCGAAGATCATGCTCAATTCCACCATATGGATTTCCGAAGGAGCCGCAAGGAAATTTACTCCTTGGGCGCAGATATATGATTTCAGCGCCGCGTGCAAGGTGATGTGTCAGGAAAACGGCTTCCAATTCATAGACAACGATGAGATATGCCTTGCTCTGAAAGAAAACAAATGGTGGTCCGGCGACGGAATACACCTGTTAAGACCGTTTTACAAGCTGTGGGCCAAGAACATGTTTTTGGCGACGCTGGAGGACTGACAGTAAATGAAATCTCTGATATACGAGCTATGCCGATGGACTGCCGCAGCCGCAGTCATCCTCTTCCTGATGATTGCCGGCGGTCAGAACAGCAAAATAAGCAACGCGGATCCGCAGGATGTGCTGAAATCGGTGTGTGAAGCCGCCGATATGACCGCCTTGCAGCCCGCTTCCAACCAGATCGTCAAGAGGCTTTACGGCATCAATCCTGCCGATTACGAATTTTGCGCGCTGTATTATCCTCTGACCAATATGGACGTGGATGAGATTCTGCTCATCAGACTGTCGGACAGCTCGCAGGAACAGGTCGTCCGGAATGCCGCGGACGCACGTATTACCGGTCAGAAGAAAGCCTTTGAAAGCTACGGCGTCGGACAGATGGAACTTATGAACAATCACTCCTTTTACGAGGCAAAATCCGGCTTTGTTCTGTTTGTCATCAATTCCGGGTCAGATGAGATTCATGCCGCCTTTATAACGGCTTTAGAGGGGGAATGAATGTGCCGCTGACAAGTATTGTATTCGTATTTTTCTTTATGCCAGCGAGCATTTTGCTCTATCGCCTCGTACCGGTGAAATACAGGAATGTCCTGCTGCTTATATTGAGCGTATTGTTCATAGCATGGGGCAGTCCGGCGGACATCATTCTCATTGCGCTGAGTACCGCCTTCAATTACTTCACCGCACTGGAGCTGGAACGCTTGCGCGGCAACGGAAGGCAGATTGCAAAAAAGCTGGTGCTCGCCAGTGGAATTGCAGCCAATGCCGCTCTGCTGATTTTTTATAAATATTCCATATTCCTCATGAACAACATAGGCGCCATCACAGGCATGAGCTTCAGATTCACCGTGCCGCAGGCGCCCATCGGGATATCATTCTTTACATTTTCGGCAATATCATGCCTGTGCGATGTAGCAAGGGGCGTTGAAGAC
>ONYN01000165.1 GCA_900322085.1 uncultured Eubacteriales bacterium
ATCTCCTTCCTTTTCATTCAGGTTAAACAGCAGTATCTTGTCGTATAAGTAATGCGTTTTGTCCACATCGTCATACAGGTTCATGATGCGGTTGAAAGCGGCTTTGTTGATAATCGCCGCAGGAACCTCGCCGTGTATGGTGAAGTATGGCGCAAGCGCCGCTTCATCGAGCAATCCCGCGACAGTGACAGACAGATCGACTGTCTCTCCTTCGTCTCGGTAGGTAACCAGTGAAAAATCATCACCGGCCTTGCTTTGGAAGGCGTTTTGCACCTCAACCATATGGTAATCCGGCTTTTCATCCGAAAAGATCAGATTTCGGGTGGACAGTTCCACCTTGCGGTAAAGCAGAACGGAAGGCGCATTTTCGTCGCTGACAATGGACATATCCGCATCGCCTGCGGCAGCCAGCTTTTTGAAATCCTCGTTGTCCAGATAGATGATACGGAGAAAGGCAGGAGATTCCCTTGCTTCGGTCAGCGTTTTCTGTACCGTTTTCTCGTCGGAGGGGAAATACCGCCGCAGAATCTCTTCGTAGCCCTTCATATACTCGTCGCTGAGTTCACTGCCCTTCATTTGAACGTTGAAAAATAACTCAGTGATTTCCTTGGTATCTGTCACGGCGCCGTCGCTTTCCACGCGCTCTTTTGCGCGGCCATAGAGATATTCAAAATCGTCGCCGCCGTAACCGCAAAGTATATAATTATAGCCCTTGATGTTATATACAAATGGGTTGGTTTCCAGCCTGGCGTTTACCAGCCGAATGACCGACTGCGCGCCGTAAAGCGTCACCGCTGACAGCACCCCGAACGCCGCAACGCTCCGGACAATTCCCCTCGTCAGATGGACACAGCGGCTTGTGCCGCACACAGCCAGCAGCATCTCGGCTTTGTCCTTGCGCAGCAGATCAAAACGCGTCCGGAACCGCTTGCCGGCGCGTCCCTCATTGCCGCGGATACTCTCCACGGGGCCGATTTTGCCCATCTTCACCGCCGGAATCATCGCGGAAAGCATGACAGTGACCAAGCTCATGCCCACCACCAACAGCAGATTGGATAGACTCAACGACAGAGTGACGGGAACGTCAGCATAGATGCCCACTTGAAATGTCTGAATCAGCTTGTCGAGACTGGGTTTGAGCAGGAGCATGCCGCCCTTGATCACGCCGATGCCCAGCAGAAGACCCAGCGGAAGCGACAGGAGAAGCAGATAACCTGCTTCATAATACACGCTGAACCGTTTCTGCCGTCCGGTAGCGCCTACCGACGACAGCATGCCCAGATACCTGGTACGTTCGCGGAAGGACATCTGAAAGACGTTATAAATCAGAATCAGTGAGGCAGCCATAATCAGCACCACAAAAAAGACCTCGATAAAGGTTGTCAGCATGCTGATGGACGACTCGGAGCTGTTGGAGGAAAAGACGAGCACCGTGTTGTTGTATTCCGTTTCATCCTCCGTAATCTGATGAATCTGTTGGCTCACTTCGTTGACTGAAGCAATTTTGTCGAGATGGAACGTCATCACCGCACTGAAGGTCCCCTCTGCTTCCGATACGTCGGACAACGCTGTGAGCGCCGGATAGCCTGCGCTGCCCTGGTTTTCAAAATAAGGCGAGGCAATAAAGCCCACAACGGTGTATTGACCGCCGGTTCCCTTGTATTCCTTGTTCTGGCGGAAGTCCTCATTCTCCGGGTAATAGGGGAAGTCGAGCGGCACGCTCACCGTTTCGCCGTAGCTCACTGAAAGACTGTAATAGGGGAATACGCTTTCGCCAAGCGACTCATTGATCCCCGTAATTGAACGGTCAAAGAAGGCCGCGTCGATTTCGTCTCCGATTTTTACCGATGAACCGTCCCGCAAGGCGGTTTCGGTAATGACGATTTCCTTTCCGTTTGTGGGCAGACGTCCTTGCGTCACATGAATATTGAGCAGCTCAAACGAGACGGGCGAATAGGCTTTCACCTCAAGGTATGGCCTTTCTTCGCTGGCGGACGCCGGAAAATCCGTCAATCCCAGCCGCACAGAATATCCGATTTGGTCAATGCCCTCAACGGCAGCCACCCTGGAGACGTTTTCCGCGTTAAGTCCATGCGCCGTCAGATGCCAGCTTCCCGTATGCAGCGCGGCGACATTTTGCAGGTAATTCACTACGGTATCTTTGCCCACAAAGACACAGGTCATCAGTATAACCATCAGAAGTATGCCGAGAAAAGTAATGGCGGTGCGTCGGCGGTTGCGCTTCATATAACGGCGGGTCACTTGAAAAATGATTTTTTTGTTATTCATGGTTTTGCTCCCTCTCCGTCATATATTGCCGCGAGTGACTTCGTTTTTGACCAGCCTGCCGTCCTCCAGATACAGAATACGGTCGGCCTGCATTGCGAGTGCTTCGTCATGCGTGATGAGAATGAGCGTCTGTTTCTGACCGCGATTGGATTCTTTGAGCAAATGCATGATTTCCTCGCCGGTCCTGCGGTCAAGATTTCCCGTAGGTTCATCACAAAGCAGAATGGCGGGGTGACTGTAGAGCGCACGACCGATGGAAACACGCTGCTGCTGACCGCCCGAGAGCTGATTTGGCAGATTTTCACGGCGATCGCTCAGACCGAG
>ONYN01000278.1 GCA_900322085.1 uncultured Eubacteriales bacterium
CGTGCGGTTGAAGCGCACCAGCGCCACGCCCGCCTCCCGATAGACGTCGAGCGCCTCATCCAGATAGACGTAGGGGAAGCAGCCGTCGCCGTCCACGACGATCGGGTACCTGCCGCGCTTGCCCGGCCAGATCACCTGCATCAGAAACGTGATCGGATGCGCGCGGCGGCCGGTGTGGATGCGGTAGGAGTCGCCGCGGTCGGAGCGGTAGAGCGGCTCGACCTCGAGAAATTCCGGTTCGGGCGGCATGCCGCCGTACTGCATGTCGACCGCATAGCGCCAAAGCTCGGCGCGGCGGGCGGCCCAGTCCGCCTCGCCGGCGACGCGCGCGCCGGACTCCAGCTGAAAGAGATCCGGCAGGGGGGAGAGCAGCGTCCAGTTTTTCAGTTGTGCGTGTTCCATGGTGTATCATTCCTTTCCGGCTGTGCGGCCGCTGAAAAACGGCGGACGCGCACAGCGCGTCCGCCGTCGGAGACGGATTTATTTGACGTCGTCGGCGCCCTCGTCCTCCTCGTCCCCGCACACGGCCTTGCCGCAGGCGGGGCAGATCAGATCAGACGGATCGAGCGTCTCGTCAAAGTAGATTTTCTCGCCGCAGGACGGGCACATGAGGCAGCGGAAGCCCTCCTCGTCGTCCTCATCCTCGTCATCCTCCGCATCCTCCTCGTCGTCCTCCTCGCAGTCCTCGGGGTGCTCGCAGTTGTCGCAGTCGAAGTCGCAGTCGAACTCGTCGTCCTCGTCCTCTTCGTCCTCCTCCTCGTCGCCGTCCAGCGCCTCTTCGAGGTCTTCGAAATCCTCCTCCAGGAGGCCGAGATCCTCATCCACCTCGTCGATGTAGTCGTTCAGCGTCTCCACATCGTGCTCCAGCTCCGCGACCTTTTCGCTCAGTTCGGAAACCAGATCGATCAGGGCCGAGATCACCTTGGTCTCCGGCTTCTCGGCGTCCAGGCCCAGGCCCTGGGCCAGCCCCTTGATATACGCGCTCTTTTCGGTGATGTTCATCTCTCCACGCTCCTTTCGAATTGAACGATGGGAAAATCAGGCTCTCTCGATATACTCGCCGGTGCGGGTGTCGATGCGGATCTTCTCGCCCTCGTTGATGAAGAGCGGGACGCGGATCACGGCGCCGGTCTCCAGCGTCGCGTTCTTGGAGGCGCCGGTGGCGGTGTCGCCGCGGACGCCGGGCTCGCACTCGGAGACGACCAGCTCCACGAACATCGGCGGCTCGACCATGAATACGTTGCCCTTGTAGGAGCTGACCTTGCAGATCATCTCTTCCTTGACGAACTTGAAGGAATCGGAAAGCAGCTCCTTGTTGAGCGGGATCTGCTCAAAGGATTCCATGTCCATAAAATAATACAGCTCATCGTCGTTGTAGAGGTACTGCATATCCTTGCGGTCGATGCGCGCCTCCTCAAATTTGTCGGTCGGGCTGAAGGTTTTCTCGATCACCGCTCCTGTGATGACGTTGCGCAGCTTGGTGCGGACAAAAGCCGCGCCCTTGCCCGGCTTAACATGCTGAAACTCAATAATAGAATAAACGGCCCCGTCCATTTCAAATGTAACACCGTTTCTGAAATCTCCTGCTACTATCATTTAGTCTTAACCTCCATGAAATAACTTACCGATTTGTATTATAATACAAATTTATAATAATTGCAAGTCATTTTTACATTCTTTTTTCATATTTCCAAAATTTTTGTACAAAAATTCATTGAAATTTAATTTTTCTAGCCGAGAATGAGCAGTTTTCTGTCAAGCTCCGCGAGGTCAACCGCTCCGTCCGCCGTCTTATAAAGCATATTTTCAATGCGGACGCCGTATTGGCCGGGAATATAAATCCCCGGTTCGACAGTTATGACGGAATTAACCGGTATCTTACCCCCTCTGAACGAAACGGAGGGAAATTCGTGTATTTCAAGTCCCACGCCGTGACCGGTGGAATGACCGAAGTATTCGCCGTAGCCCTCCGCCGTGATGAGATCACGTGCCGCCGCGTCACATGCGGCAAGATCGTCGCCGCCCGCAAAGAGATAATCCATGGCGGTTTGTTGGGCGCGAAGAACAATATCGTATATTTTGCGCTGCTCGTCACTGACCTCCCCATATGCCACCGTTCGGGTCATGTCGGAATGATAGCCTCCCACAACGCATCCGACATCGAAGGTAATCAGGTCGCCCTTCCGAATCCTGCGGGAGCCCGGAACGGCGTGCGGCATGGAACCGTTTTCGCCCGAAGCGACAATGGAATCGAACGCGAGACGTTCCGCTCCCAGTCTGCGTGCGTAAAATTCAAACTCAAAGGCAAGCTCGGCCTCGGTGACGCCCTCTTTGATCATGCCGAATACATGCTTGAGAGTCTGTTCGGCTATGTTCTGCGCCGCCTTCATGCAGGCTATTTCGTCGCTGTCCTTGTGGACGCGCAGCGATTCTATCAGCTTGTCAAGATCGCCTTCTTCACTCAGAAACGCAGGCGCAAGCACATCGGCCATCATGGTGTACTGTGACAGCGTCATGCGGTCGGATTCCACCAGAAGGTTCTTGAGCCCCAGCTTTTCTGTTATGCCGCCGAATACCTGCTTCATATCGCTGCCATATTCCACCACCTCGCACCAGTCGATCGCCTTGCCTGCCGCTTCGGTGTAACGCGAATCGGTGACATAAACGCAGCCCTTCCTTGTGACAATGAAGTATCCATTGTCGCAGTTGAAGCCGGTGAAGTATTTGCCGTTGATCTCCGAGATGACCAGCGCCCCGTCGTACTGCTCGGGGATGATGCCAATCAGCGCATTGGTGCGCTCCTGAAATTTGTTAGCCATAATTAAGACTTCTTTCTACATAGCATTTATTTATCATTGAACGATTATATTGGCAAGTGCCTGCACGCCCAGAATGTAGCTGTAAGAACCAAAGCCGCATATCTGTCCGACACAAACAGGCGATATCACCGAATGATGCCGGAATTCCTCACGGGCGTGAATATTGGACATATGCACCTCTACAAAGGGCAGCGGCTTCACCGCCGCGATCGCGTCACGCAGCGCGTAGCTGTAATGCGTCCATGCCCCGGCATTGATGACAACGCCCTCGTATTCACCTTTTATACTGTGAATTTTGTCGAGAATCACGCCCTCGTGGTTGCTCTGGATAAATTCGGCTTGCAGCCCCAGAGAAGAAGCATATTCCCTGACCCTTTCGCAGATGGTTTCGAGCGTCTCGGTGCCGTAAACGCCGGGTTCACGCACGCCCACCATATTAAGATTGGGACCGTTTATGACTAGTATTTTTTTCATTTTATTTATTCTCTTCCTTATTGCTCAGATTACATCTATCTGTTATACGAAACTTCTCCCAGCTCCACCGGATCGGAATTTGTGAGAATCCATCCCACAACAGCCTTTGCCGTTTCCTCAAAAACAGATTCGTCTGTGTTGGGAGATATCTTTTTTATCTGGGAAATCATTTTCTCATCGACCGCCTTTCCTGTTGCCATGAATTCGGCCAACTGGTTTCTCATCGCGCGGAAATCTGCGTCCCAGTTTACCCCGCCGTTGTCGAGCACTTCATGACTCAGCCGTCCGATAATGCGAATGGCTTCGCCCTGCACGAATTTTGCCTTTCCGCTGCCCGGAACAAGCATATCCCACAGTTCGTTATACTGCTGCGTCCATGTTTCTCCCCGGACGGAAATCGGCGCGTTTCCGTCGTATTTCCGCTTGTGAGGAACAGGCGGCACGTCAAATAATCTGTAAAGCTCCTGTAATCCCGCGTCGCAGGCCGGAAGATAATCCGTGTTAAAACTTTCACGGTAAAACTCAAATTCTTCTCCGATTCTCGTGACCTGCTTTTTCATTTCGTCGGTAATTTCGATACCCGCGTCGATGAGAATTTGCGCAATCTCAGCCATTGGCGGAATATCGGCATTCTGACAGTGAAGGAGCGCCTCCATAAGAGCATTGTTATGAGAATATCCGCCTGTCATATGCACGTCCGCGCCAAGACGCAGCAGTTCCTTCACACTTTTTGGGCGGTGATACATGGCGGCCTGCATCAGCGCTGTAGGGTAGCCTTCCTTCTGAAAATTCACTTTGGCGCCGAGCGACACCAGCAATGCCATATTTTCGGGTTTGAAAACAGCTCTTCTGAGCGGCGTATCCCCGTACTTGTCGGCATAGTTGATATCCGCGCCGTATTCCTCCACCAGCCATCGGATGACCTCGGGAGGAAGATCGGTATTCATCAGCGCGGTTCTCTCGTCAAACGCGGAATAATGCGCGTTGGGTTCGCATTTTTTCAGAGACGCCTTGATTTCCTCCGCATCGCCCCTTTTGACGACTTCCTTGAAATCCTTCGGCAAGGTCTTTCTCAGTTTGGCCATGATCACGGCTCTCCCTTCACAGGCGGCTTTTATAAAAAGACATCATCGTAACAGAATCGTCGGTCTGCGTGCCTGCCGATTCACAGATGACAGTGGGACTCATGTCGCGCCTGATGATTTCCTCCATCAGCGGTTCAAACTGCGGACCGTAGATTTCATCGGCAAAGGTGAGATGACGCTTCTCTCCGCCCGCGGTGTATTCGATCTTGCTGAAATGAATGTGCATGCTGCGCAGACGGTCAATGCCCAGCTTATTTTCAATTTCGTCAAGAGCCTTGACATAATCCATCGTCCCCTGCATGCGGCTGTTGAGATGCCCGAAATCCACACAGGGAATCATTCTCTCGTCCAGCGTGCAGAATTCCAGCACTTCACTCAGGTCGCCGAGCTGGTTGATTTTCCCCATCACTTCCGGACAGATATGAATATTCTTCAAGTCATGCTCGTCAAGGTACTTCTGGGCCGCCGCAAGGGTTTCTTTGGCCAGGGCGGCAGCCTCCCCGCGGCTTTTCTTGCCAAGACCGCCGGGGTGAACCACAATTCTGTCAGCACCCATCCAGTCGGCAGCCTGTGCGCTCTGAAATATGTAATTGATGGAATTGAGCCGTTTTTCCTCTTCCGGTGAGGCAAGCGAGATGTAATAAGGGGCGTGAATGGAAAGCTTCACGCCGCAATCCTTTGCCTTCTGTCCGATGGCAATGCCCTTCGGCTCCCTGACCATGACGCCGCGCCCGCACTGGTATTCAAATGCCGTAAGTCCCTGCGCCGCAATCCATTCAATCAGTTTTTCGGTGGATTTTATCTTCTCGGCAGCGGAGCGTTCGCAGCTTCCCGCCGGCCCGAATAATGCTTTTCCCATCAACTTTACTTCCTCCAGAATTTCATTATAAAGCGTTCACACGCCCGTTTGAATTTGAAAAACTTCATGTCTTCCAGCTCATAAGGCTCGGTCAGTACGGTGTAGGCTCCCAGCAAATTGCCTCCCAGCATGTCGGTAAAGAGCTGATCGCCCACCACGGCAGCCTCTCCGGGCTTGATGCCCAGACGCTTGCAGGCACGCCGGAATCCGGTCGGAAGCGGCTTTCTCGCCATGTCTTCAAACTCCAGACCGAGAAGCCGGGAGAATTTTTGCACACGTTCCCCGTTGTTGTTGGACACAACCATCAATGTAAAACCAAGCGATTTCATGCCGTTTACCCACTCCATCACGCCCTCTGCCGGAACCGGATTGTTGTGAGTGGTCATGGTATTGTCAATATCGAGCAGCAGCGCCTTTATGCCCGCCGAATTCATCATATCGGCCGTTATATCAATCATCTTGCCTATACGTAGTCTGGGTTTGAATAAAGCCATTTTTCTCAAAGCCTCCCATACGAAAAAGTGCAGGTACGCCGAACGATCCGGCATTACCTGCACTTGATTCTCAGAAATGTCAAAGCAAATCCGAACCCGCAACAACAAACGTCGGATTACTTATACTTGCGCTTTCTGGCTGCTTCGGACTTCTTCTTGCGGCGTACAGAGGGCTTCTCATAAGCTTCTCTCTTGCGAAC
>ONYN01000068.1 GCA_900322085.1 uncultured Eubacteriales bacterium
TCCTTGTCAAGTCTCGCCTGAACGTACTCCGGCAGCGGGTCGCCGTATATCGCGTGCGCACGTTCAGTGGAGATATCTCTGAGCTGCTGCTCCGCTCCCTCGATGGACGGCGGGAATACTCCGTCGGGTATCGGCTTGATTTCCTCCACCATGTCAGCGATTTTGTTGGTGTTGGTGACGACGATTTCATACGCCTTTTCGGGCGGCAGATAGTCAAATTCCGCAAGCATTTCTTCGGTAGTTCGGAAATAAAGCGGCGCCTGTTTGTCCGCGTCCGAAAATCCCTGCTGCACCATCAGCACCTTGCGGAATTCCGAGTCCTCCGGGTCCATGAAATGCACGTCGCACGTCGCAACAACCGGTTTTTGAAGTTTGTCGCCCAATGCGATGATTTTCTTATTAATATCTATGAGTGCCTGTCTGTCCTTTACCTTGCCATCGCGAAGCATGAATTCATTGTTACCCAGGGGCTGAACTTCCAGATAATCGTAAAATGACGCGATCTTTTCGATATCCCTCTCGCTGCGCCCGAGGAGAATCGCCTGATACAGCTCTCCCTGTTCGCAGGCGCTGCCGATGATCAGCCCTTCGCGCCGCTTGATAATCTCGCTGCGCGGAATTCTCGGCTTGCGGTGGAAGTGCTTCAGATTTGAGGCTGAAATCAGCTTGTAGAGATTTTTGAGTCCGACCAGATTTTTGGCGATGATGATCTGATGATTCGGGCGAAGCTTGGTGGTGTCGGTGGACTTGGCCTTGGTATTGATGTCCTTGACGCTTGCCACCTCGTACTCCTTGGAGAGCAGCTCGAATTCCTTCTGGACGATCTGCGCCAGGGCAAGAGCGTCGTCGCACGCCCTGTGATGCTCAAAGGGCGGTATTTCCAGATATTCCCCCACCGTGTCCAGCTTGTGGTTTTTCAGAGCGGGATGAAGCGCCCGTGCCAGCGGAACGGTGTCGATATACACCGGGTCAAAATCAATGCCGCAGCGTTCGCAGGCTGCCTTCATAAATCCGATATCAAAATTGGCGTTGTGGGCGATGAATACGGCATTTTCGCCGCTGTAGGCAAGGAACTGTCTGACGGCTTCATCCTCGTCGGGAGCGTCCTTTACCATCTCATCGGTAATTCCGGTCAGCTCCACAATCTTCTGAGGAATGGACATGTGCGGATTGACAAAGGTATTGAATTGATCGAGTATTTCTCCCCCTTTGTAGCGAACCGCGCCGATTTCCGTAATTCTCTCAGATGCTGCGCTGAGACCTGTGGTTTCCAGATCGAACACGATAAATTCGCCGTCAATCGGACGGTCGTCCTCTCCCTTCACAATGTCCACCATGTCATCTATGTAGTAGGCCTCGATGCCGTAGAGAATCTTGATGGGCTTGCCGTCCTTCTTGCATGCCTTGGCGGCATTCATCGCATCGGGGAATGCCTGCGCCACTCCGTGATCGGTGATGGCAATCGCCGGCATGCCCCAGTCGGCGGCACGCTGGACAAGCTTTTTGGTAGGCGTCATAGCGTCCATTGCCGACATATTGGTGTGCAGGTGAAGCTCAACCCGCTTGACATCGGAATTGTCGGTGCGTTTGGTTTCCTTCACCGAGGCAATACACTGAGGACGCAGGGCAAATTCGTGGTCGAAATCGTCAAATTTGTAGTCGCCCTGAATCGCGACACATTTTCCCTCGCCCAGTGCGCTTAAGAAATCGCAGTCGTCATTCTTGGCAATCATCTTGACCGTGACCGAGGATGTCTTGTCGGTCACGGCAAAGGAGATGATCTTTTTGTCGCCTGCCTTGGTGTCCTTGACGGAATAATTGAAGATCGTACCGCACACCGTGACCTTTTTGTAATTGGGGTTTAAATCCGCCATAGCCACGGCTGGAATGCTCTTCGGCGTGCCGTAGATAATTTCCGGGTCGTAATATTTCTCAGGTATGCCCTCAAATGTAAGACTGGCCGGTCCCTCCTGCACTTTGACCTTCTTTGCCCTGACTTCTCCCGTGAATTCCGGACGGTCGGGCATTGGCGGCGGTTCACTCGGTTCCCACGGCGGCGGTCCGGCGGGAGCGCTGGCCTTCTTTGGCGGCTCCACAACCGGAGGCGGAAGCTCCACACGTCTCGGCGCGTTCCGATCAAAGCTCAGCTTTATCTCGACGTTCCTGCCGAATTCATCCCGCACCAGATTCACAAATTCGTCGCTGAAATGCTTCTCGGCAAGCAGTGCGAGGGCATTGTGTGCCAGCTCGCACTCCACAATGCCGTTGGTGCTGTCCCATGTCCATTTGCAGTTGACAAAAGAACCGTTGACGGTGGAAATACGCCGCTTCAGCTCCATGACCAGATCATTGAGCACCGATTTGTTGAAGCATTTTTCCGGAAAATGCGGTCTTATCATCACAGAAGTAAAACCGTAGCTTTCGCGGATGTCATGTTCGGCTTTAAAGAGCAGCTCGCGGTCGATATATTCGCAGAAATCCGCCCAAATTGTCATCGCCTTGCATTTGTCCCCAAAGCGGATCCGGGTGATGTCTCCGTCACCTATCTGTTTAACGCTGTAGCTGTCCGCAGCCTCTATCAATATATCGGTTATTTTACTTGTCATTCTTTACAAGCTCTCCCCCATTTTTATCCCGCTAAAAAATATACATAGACTGAAGATCCTTTTCTTGGCAGTATGCCTCAAATTCCTCCATGGTCATTACTTTGGTGCATTTGCTGAAGCATCTGTCATCTATCAGCGTGAAGGTCGAAAGCGGGACCTTGTTCATCATATAGCCGTTTTGCACAAGAATCAGCTGCAGGTGTGTGCCTTTATGCCACTCATCGTCTGATTTGTAAATTGTAAAATTGTCGCGGTTTTTCTTGATCATTTCCGAATCATCCACCACATTCCAGCGGTCGCCGATATAATACGCCAGAATATACTCGTTGTGAGCATCGTAATCCGGTATCATGTGCAGCGGACGGCTGTAACCCGCGCCCACATTTTTGTCCGGATTGTATGAATTGGCAGGCATCAGTGAAAAAACTACAAAATAATAGCCGTAATAGAATATCGGCACCATCAGGGCGGCGGCAATGACTCCAGCCATGATCTTGACCGCAATGGACAGCTTTTTGTTGCGCTTGTATTTTTTAATTTTTTCTTCCGTGGTCAGCTTTTTCTTTGCCATAAGAAATCCTCCGTCTGTACAGTTTATTTTGACTTGCGCATACTTTTCAGTACATCCGCCGTAACGCTCACGGCCGCGTCAACCGTTTGGTTGGCAGCCTTTTTGATTTTGCGTATGCTTCTTCTCGAAAGTCTGACGTTCTTGATTTCGGTCATTGTCTTTAATGCCAAAACTTGCGTTATCTTCATATATAACACCCTCCCTCTACTTTGAAAGGGCTTTGCACTTTCGTCTCACCAAGGATATTGTCGTCTGAGCGGCAACAGTTGCCGGACGTCCGATATAAGATCTCACGGTCTTTTTTAATTCACGTTTCAGCAGACGTCTTTGCCTGAACGTCAGTCCCACTCCTTTGAGAGGTCCGGTGCGAATCTTGTATCTTTTGATCACAGCCATGTCGCAGCCTCCTTTTTGATTTTTGGAATTAGGTGATTGTAAATTGGAAAAGCAGCGTAAATAGGGGAGTTGGGAGGTTTAAAGAGGCAGTATTTTCTCCATTCGGGGCAAGGCAAATCCTGACAATCTGCTTTATTGGTATTCGCCCAACCCCATTTTAAATCCAAGCACGTTTTGCTCGGTCGGCGTTGCCTCCCTCGTGGTGGCGCTGCCCCCACTCCCCCGCCAAGGCTCCGCCCTGGACTCCCACGCTCGCATACGCTCGCTAGTTATGGCGCTGCGCGCTCGCTTTTTTTCTTTTTCTTTATTCTTACAGCTTTTCTATTTCCTTCAACAGCTCGCCCAGAAGCTCTTCCTCCGGTACCTTGCGCAAGACCTCTCCCTTCTTGAAAATAAGCCCGCAGCCTACGCCGCCTGCAACGCCTATGTCGGCTTCGTGCGCTTCACCAGGACCGTTCACTACACACCCCATCACGGCAACCTTGATATCCTTATTGACGTCCTTGAGCGCCTCCTGCACGTCCTCGGCCAGCTTGATGAGGTCAATTCGCGTGCGTCCGCATGTCGGACAGGAGACAAACTGAATGCCTCCCTTGCGAATGTCCAGCCCGCGCAGAATATCCTTCGCGGCGTAAACCTCTCGCACCGGGTCGGCTGTCAGCGATACACGCACCGTGTCGCCTATGCCGTCCATGAGCAGCGATCCCAGACCGGCGGAGGATTTGATCAGTCCCATGCGCTCGGTTCCCGCCTCGGTCACTCCCAGGTGAAGCGGATAATCGCACCGCTCCGCCGCCAGTCGGTAGGATTCCACCATTGTCTGCACCGTGGAGGATTTCATGGAAATCACGGTGTCATAAAAATCGAATTTCTCCAGCAGCGATACGTGATAAAGTGCGCTCTCCACCAGCGCTTCGGCTGTGGGAGAACCGTATTTGGCAAGGATGGATTTTTCCACCGAGCCGGAATTTACTCCCACACGAATGGGAATGTTTCTCTGACGGCAGACATCCACGACCGCCTTCACCCTGCTCTCATCGCCGATATTGCCGGGATTGATGCGTATCTTGTCCACGCCCGCTGCGGCAGATTCAATCGCGAGCTTATAGTCAAAATGGATATCCGCCACGATCGGCACGGAAACGGCTTCCTTCAATGCCGCAATCAATTTGACAGCCGGCATATCCGGCACGGCGGCGCGGATAATCTCACAGCCTGCCTCCTCCAGCGCTTTTGCCTGCGCAACGCTCCCCTCGATGTCTGTGGAGGGCTTGTTGAGCATGGATTGAATCGTGATCGGCGAGTCCCCGCCTATGTAAATATTACCTACCTTAACCTTTCTGCTTTGTCTTCTTTTCACGATAAAAATCCGTCCTTTCTAAATGAATAGTCAATAAGCATACAGCTTTCCGAGTTTAACTTTTTTAGAATATTATACCATACAATTGACAGATTGACAAGGTTTTTCATCAAAGCATGAAAAAAAGTTATGCGGTCCATGTACATCCGCCCGAAAATCATGTATAATCAATCTATGACATTGAGGGAGATGATTCAACCATGCATGAGGTGTTTGCAAAAACCATTCTCTCGCCCAAAAACGGCATGAATATTTACCGGGGTTGCTCCCACGGCTGCATTTATTGCGACGCCCGCAGCAAATGCTACGGAATGACTCACGAATTTGAGGACATCGAGGTCAAAATCAACGCGCCTCAGCTGCTTGAAAGGGCGCTTCGCAAAAAGAAAACCGGCTGCATGATTGCAACCGGCGCCATGTGCGACCCTTATCTGCATATAGAGGAAAAGCTCGGTCTGACAAGACAATGCCTTGAAATCATCAACCGCTACGGATTCGGGCTGACCATACTCACCAAATCGGCGCGTATTCTGCGCGACCTCGACCTGCTCAGAAGCATCCATCAGCAGTCGAAGTGTGTGGTTCAGATGACCGTGACCACCTACGACGAAAATCTTTGCCGTGTCATTGAGCCGAATGTTTCCACGACTGCCGAGCGATTCGAGGTGCTCAGAACAATGAGGGACAATGACATTCCTACGGTGGTCTGGCTGTGTCCCATACTCCCCTTCATCAACGACAGCGAGCAAAATCTCCGCGGCATATTGAATGACTGCATTGAGGCGAATGTAAAGGGTATTGTCTGCTTCGGAATGGGACTGACTCTCCGCGAAGGCGACAGGGAATATTTTTATGACGCGCTGGACAGGCATTTCCCGGGACTAAAGCAGAAATACATCTCAACCTACGGCAATTCCTATGAGATTCCCTCCCCGAACAGTGCCGGATTGATGAAGATCTTTCGCGATATTTGCAAAGCTAACGGCATTATGTACAGCCAAAGGGAGGTTTTCCACTACCTCAGCGAATATCCCGGTGACTGCTTCGAGCAGACCTCGCTGTTCTGATTCAGATGGAATCCTTCTTCCTCAGCACCGCAAGCGCGGCGTAATGCTTCACATTGAATTCTTCGTTTTCGCTCGTCAGCTTCTGACCAAGCATATGCCAATGCTCTCTCTCCCAGTCCGCGAGCTGCTTTCCCGTAAGTGACGCGCCCACTCCGCGGCAGGCCTTCATGCGCCCGTGCCAGCTTTGTTTGGTGAAGGGAACGCTGAGGTCGTATTCCTCGCTGTCCTCCAATTCAAAGAATTGATACGCGGCGGTGGGAATGTCAATCGGTCTGCGCCTCTCCCCTGCTCCCGACCAATCCGGACTGTATTGCAGCACAATCGCTTCGCTTGCCCTGGCAATTTCGTCCTCATAAGGGAGCCATGCCATATAGAGAATCACCAGCTTCCCGCCGGGTTTCAGCATTTTCCACAGCAGCGGCATGACTCTCTCATGGTCGAAGTACCAAAAACACTGACAGGCGGTGATCACGTCGAACGATTCCGGCGGAAAATCCAGTTCCTCCGTCGGCAGAGCTTTGTAGACAATATCCATTCCGCTCTCCTCTGAGAGTCGCCGTGCCTGCGCCGTCTGCTCGGGAGAAATGTCCGTTCCTGTCCATTTCGCTCCGTATTGATACATATTCCGGGGAAGCACACCCGTACCGGTGCCGATATCCA
>ONYN01000137.1 GCA_900322085.1 uncultured Eubacteriales bacterium
ATATCCAATTCAAATTCATCCTGCCCCCTGATTTACGTTGTAGTTGGTTGTATTCAATAGGCGTACCCATCAAAATTGATTTCCGTGGGAACAGGCGGCGAGATAACAATCACCAAAAACAGAGCCGCCGCACCGGGACAGGCTCATTCGGCAATGATGCTGTTTTTTAATAAAAAATGCAGAAAGATCAACGGCATCATGATTTTAATCGCAGTTGTGTCAGGCATTCTGCTGGCAACGGAAAAAATACTGTTCACGCCGTACACCAACATTTTAACTGGCATTGGCGCACTGCTGCCGCTTATCAATTTCTTCATTTACCTGCGTTTTCCGCGGCTGATCAGTTTCATTGCTCCGGATACGCCTAAAGATCAAACCGGTATCACACGCAAATACGTCGGATTTTACTCTAAATTCGGCATGCCGATGGTTATGGGCATGATCGCCGCTCTTGGCGGCGGAAGCATTGTGACTCAGGTGGGCAGACTGTTCCTTTACGGATTGGTGTTTGGCGCCGTACTTGTGGCGCTTATGGTTGTTTTCACCCGGGAATACCGTTATAAATACATGATCATTCTTGGCGCTGCGGCAATGCTGCTCACCTATCCGTTCCAGACAATTCACCTTGTCAACCGCATGGGAGAGACTGAAAATTACGCAACATACACCGCCACGGTGGAAGAAAAGCAGGTAGATCGAGGATCCAGGGCAACCTATATCGGCATTACTATGATTGACGGAAGCAGTCAGGAGCTTCCGATGGGATTCAGCGAAAATCCCTCTGTCAGACCGGGAGAATCCACCGTGACGGTTCACGAATATCGCGGTTTGCTGGGGATAAAATGCGCAGATGTGAGGCTCAACGCTTGATTGAGTATTGAATAGGGGTATTAAAATGGATAGGAAAGCATTGAACGCATTTATGAGCACCAGCCATTCAATTTATATGATTCTCCCGTTTGCGGCACTGTGGTCAGTCGCTTTGTTTTTTGAGGGCGGAGCGTTGTTTTACGTCTGTTTGGGAATTGCCGCCATCGGCTTTGCGCTGCTGGCGGTCAAGGATTATCTCGATGAACGGCGCACTAACCCCTGGCTTAAATTCAAACCGGACGAGAACCAACAGCTTGCGCCCTATGAAGCAGAAATGATCTCAAAGACGGGTATATTGCAAAAAATCAAGGCGGCTTCGCTGACGCTGCTTCTTGCGGAAATCGCCGCGGGCTTTCTTTCTTTGACCGCAGACGGCATTGTTGGCAGAATCTCTTCATTGCTCTGCTGTCTGCTGCCATTGCTCACACTGGCGCTTTATCTGACCAACGGACGTTGTACGACAATCATTGAGCCGGAAAGCAGCTTTGAAGGCTGCGGCTTCGGCAGGATTTTTGGACGCGAAAAAGTGTGTCTTATATATCATTTTGCATTTGCAGTAGCAATCTGGGTGGACTGGCTTGGCTGCTACAAGCGGGGGATTACGCTACTTGATACAACAAAATGGCTCATCCTGTCCTTTGGAATTATCGCGGTTCTCTCAGCGGCTTTTCTGGTTTTTTCAAGGGAATACCGCACCCACAGGCTGCTTGCCGCACTTGCCATTGCGATGTCTGCGGCAAATGCCTTTGGGCTTGTCTGGGTGGTAAATGTGGTGTGCGATCCTTTTCCGGCAGAGGAATACGCGGTTGTCGTTACGGACGCGCACACTGAAGAACGAATAAGGAACATCGGAGCACATTATGAGAGTTATCTGACAGTAGAATATGAGGACGGTTCACTTCTTGATTTGTACGAGCCTTACGATTTTGATTTATATCTTGAGGGAGACAGACTGACAGTAAAGCACCATCGGGGCGTGCTGGGAATAGAATGGGTTGAATTTGTACAGCCGACAAAATGAGTTAACAAAGGACATCGGAACCTGCAAGGAGTATCAAAAAATGAAAATCAAAGAAACAGTTAAACTGCTTTTAGGGAAATTATTTAATTCACAGCTTTGGGAAAGGCTTACAAACGACGATGAATATCAGAACGAGCTGGAATCTATCAAATACGGTGAAAAATCGTTGCTTACAACCGGCGGTGCCGATCCGAAATATCAGCCAATGTATCAGATCATCGACATGGGCGACCGTTTTTTGTTCGCAGATGTGGACGACGGGAATTATATCACCGATTTTGAGAATATCCCGGAGGATATCTTCAAAGCAAAGCTGAATTTTGTTCTGTCAAAGAAAGATATTTCCTCGGTGGATATCGGCGTGGATTACGAAAGCGACGAAAGCGACAAAGATAAGAAGCTGATAGAATATGCCGAGATTCGCCTGCGCTGGAAGGTCAGGGTAAAAGACAAACGCGGATGGAAAACCAACCGCCGCTTTCTCTCACTGGCGCTCACGGACGAAATCGAGGAAGAAAAACTGCGTGCTTTTTTCGCGGATGCCGGAAGGCTAAGAATCATGCCCGACGAGGAATTCGACAGGCTCAACGGGCATATTCTCACCTCAAAAGAGGTGTCAGTACGTGGGAAGCTGAAGAAAGTCATTGTCGCCATACCGATTGCCTCCGTGCTGTGCATTTTTTGTATGTTGCTGCCATATAGAGATTTAAGAAATGTTTTCATTGTCATCGGGGCCATTCTTCCGTTTGTACTGTTCGGGCTGATGGTGATTTTCCCGCATTACCTGCTTGTACGGAGAGGGGAGGATTCCCGATGGGATGAAACCAAATGGGAACGTACCATTGACACGGAACCCGCTTTCATTATCACCTCCGGAGCGCAATTCATACTGCTGTGTGTATGCGAATTCCGGCTATTTCCGCTTGCTGATGATGGCTTTGGTCAATGGGTGGCGCTTGCGGCTGTTCCGTCTGTCGTTGTGGCGGGGGTAATGCTGCTGATCACGCTCTCGCAGACAAACGGCTGGAAGGATCGGCTTTATACGGCGCTTCTCTGCCTGCTTTTTGCGGTACAGTCCTGCTTCGGGGCGGTGTACCTGCTCAACGGAGCACTGGATGCAAATCCCCCTGCTGTACATTCCGCGCAGATTGAGAAAAAATGGACAGACCGCGGTTACAAGGGAGGGGAATATTACTGTGTGCGCACTGTTCGTGAGGACGGCACAAAGGAAGAATTCGACATATTGGAAGCCGAGTACGAGCGCGTGGAGAAGGGCGACTTTTTGACGATTGAAGAATATGCCGGGGCATTGGGCATTTCCTATAAGAAGGCTGTCATACCCGGCAAAGAAGGCAATCAATGAACAAATATGCGAAGGAAAGGGCTGTATATAAAAAATGGCTTCACCGCTTGCGGACAGGATACGTCCGAAGGAAATCGACGATATGATTGGCCAGCGTCATCTGCTGGGAGAAAACTGCGCCCTGCGCAAGATCATCGAGTCGGGCAATATTCCCAACATGGTCTTTTACGGACCGCCCGGCATAGGCAAGACCACACTGGCAGGCATTATCGCCGCCAAGACCAATCGCCGTCTGCACAAGCTCAACGGCACCACGGCTTCCACCAAGGACATCAAGGACATTGTGGACGAACTGGACACCTTCATGGCGCAGAACGGGATATTGCTTTACCTCGATGAGATTCAGTATTTTACCAAGAAGCAGCAGCAGACACTTCTTGAATTCATCGAAAACGGCAAGATCACCCTCATTGCATCCACCACCGAAAATCCCTACTTCTATGTCTACAGCGCCATTCTCAGCCGTTCCACGGTGTTTGAATTCAAGCCTGTTCCCCCGGAGGAGGTCGAACGCGGCGTCAAGCGTGCCTTTGATTTCATGGAGTATGAACTGAACGAAAAGATCGAGATAGAGGACGGCGTCTGCAAGGCAATCGCAACCGGCTGCGGCGGAGATGTCCGCAAATCCCTCAATTCGGTAGAGCTTTGCGTGATGTCATGCGTACCGGAAAACGGCGTGCGCAAAATTCCTCTCGACAGGGCAAAGGAACTCTCCCAGCGCAGCGCGTTCCGATACGACAAGGGCGGAGAAGAACATTACGACATTCTCTCGGCGTTCCAGAAGTCGCTGCGCGGCTCCGACCCGGACGCGGCGATTCATTACCTTGCGCGGCTGATCGAAGCAAACGACCTGCCATCTATCTGCCGTCGCCTGATGGTCTGCACCTGCGAGGACGTGGGACTGGCCTATCCGCAGCTGATTCCGATTGTGAAATCCTGCATTGATGCGGCGCTGATGGTGGGACTCCCCGAAGCGAGGATTCCGCTTGCCGACGCCGTCGTGCTGGTCGCAACGGCTCCCAAGTCCCATTCGGCCTATCTTGCGGTGGACGCTGCGTTAGCGGATATCCGCGCGGGCAAGGTCGGCTCCATTCCCCGTCAGCTGCAAAACAAGCACTTCGACGGCGAGGACGCGGCGGTGAAAGGGCAGCATTATCTCTACCCGCACGACTTTCCGAATCACTATGTCCGTCAGCAGTACCTCCCGGATATGCTGAAAAACGCCCATTACTACGACTTCGGCGACAACAAGAACGAGCAGGCGGCAAAAGCCTACTGGGACAGAATAAAAAAAGACTGACAAATTATCATACAACTTTGCGGCGGAAAAATCCGGATTTTTGTTGCTTTGTACGTTTTTGCCAGCCTGTGCCATTATCCCCTTTACATTAATCATGAAAATGTGATATAATCATGACCGTACGTGTACCCGCGTTTCTTGCGGCATCGCGTACAGTCATGATTATTTGAAAGAAATAACGGAGGAACGTAAATTTGATTACAGTTTCAAATGTAAGCCTGAACTTCGGCGGAACTAACCTTTTTAGGGACGTTAATCTCAAATTCACGCCCGGCAACTGCTACGGCATTATCGGAGCCAACGGCGCGGGAAAGTCTACCTTCTTAAAAATCCTCTCGGGCGAGCTGGAGCCCTCCACCGGCGAGGTCGTTATTCCCAAGGAAATGAGAATGTCCATACTCAAGCAGAATCACTTTGCGTACAACGATTATTCCATCATGGACACTGTCATCATGGGAAACCCCAGACTCTATGAAATCATTCAGCAGAAGGACGCACTCTACGCAAAGCCGGATTTCAGCGAGGAAGACGGAATATTAGCCTCTGAACTGGAGGGCGAATTTGCCGAGCTCAACGGCTGGGACGCGGAAACCGACGTTTCCAAGCTGCTCAGCGGTCTGGGTCTGGGCGACGTTGACCCATACG